>JAEZQV010000152.1 GCA_023441125.1 Bacillota bacterium | reverse complement strand
GCCATACGGATGGGTAAACTCAAACACCCCGTCAATGTTAGCCTTGTCCGCCGCTTTGCTCTGCCCCTGTTTTGCCAGCAATTGCGCTGTCCGGTTAACACAGCTCACGGTAGGAATAATCCATACTTCATTACGGACCCCAACCCGCCCGTCCTGACGGCGATAACCCCGGAAGCTTTTGCAGTCTTGCCCTTGCTCAGCCTGTTGTCCAGGAACTGCAGGCGTGTAGGAATATTCCAGTAAATCGCCCAAATTTGTCTTGACATTATGGGTATGCAGCCATTGTCCCGCTCTCACAGCCTGAGTAACATGACCAATTGGGAAACCGTATTTAACGACATTCTGACCCTGGCTCAAATCACACAACGCAATTTTGTGCCCGCGGGCAACATCCTCCAGCGCGATCACTGCCGCAGATCCCAGGGAAATTTCCGCCCCTCGTTTAATGTCTTCCAGAGCAACTGCTACATTGTCAAGCTCATGTATTTTCAGCAGGGACAATCTTTACCACCTCCGACTAATTTGGCGATGGCAGCCTGCATCCCATCGTTTGAAATCTGGTACAAATAGTCGGCTATCTTGTCTGTGAAACCGGCTAACTTGTTAAGATCCTGCCCCCAGATGGCACTGTTGCCCAAAACTGTCTCGGCAACTTTGCGCGCTCCCGCCCGGCTGGCATCGAAGTCCTGCCAGGCAGCAGCAAAGAATTCCAATACCTGAGCATCGTCTTTCATAATAAACTCATCTTTTTCTCGTTTAGCCCGCATACTGCCGCCTTCCACCTGGCCGTTTTTATACACGGCCAGCAAGGCTGCCAGTGAGAAACTGAGCAGGTCAGGCAGTTTACCTGTCTGTTGTTGATACTCAAGGATGGACGGCAGCACTCTGGCTTTAAATTTGGCGGATGAATTGAGTAAAATACTAATCAGATAGTGCTTAATAAATGGATTCTGGAACCGCTCAACGACAGAGTCCGCAAACTCAACAAGCATCTTTTTGTCAAGGTCAACGGATGGAATAATCTCCTCGTAAATAACCTGTCTTACATATTTGCCCATAACCGCATGATCCATCATTTCCCCAACAGTCTCCAGGCCATATAAGAAAGCGGCGGGAACCGAGGAAGTATGAGCGCCGTTTAAAATGCGGACCTTGCGGGTGCGGTAGGGAGTCATATCGTTTGTCCAAACCACATCAAGGCCGACTTCGGCAAACGGCAGCCGTTTCGCCACTTCTGCCGGCCCTTCAATTACCCAGAGATGAAACAGTTCACCGGTATCAAGCAGTTGATCGTTATAACCGAGTTGATCGGCCAAAAGGTTGGCTTCCTCCCGGGGATAGCCTGTCACCACCCGGTCAACCAGTGAATTATGGAAAGAATTGTGCGCTTGTATCCATTTTTTAAAGGCTGCCGGCAGCTGCCAGTTATCGGCTAATTGCAAGACGGCTTCTTTAAGCTTGTCGCCGTTACGTTCAATAAGCTCGCAGGGTATGATTACCATTCCTTTGTCGGCGCTGCCGCTAAAAAATTGAAAGCGATGAAACAGATAGGCGGTCAGCTTTGCCGGGAAAGAATTCGGCGGCGTCATTGCCAGGCGGTCGCGGTCATCAACCACTATGCCCGCTTCTGTCGTATTAGAAATCACAAATTCTATAGCCGGGTTTTCAGCACATTGTAACACTTCATCCCAGTGAGTATATGGGTTAATGCCCCGACTGACAGAGCTGATAACTTCTTTACACTCTTTTACTTTTCCAGCCTGCAGGCCACGCAACAGGAGAGTATACAAACCGTCCTGCTCATTGATTACGGAAGTCAGCCCTTCCGGAATTGGCTGAACAGCAACAACTCGCCCATTAAATTTCCCTTGCTTGTTCATTTGGTGAATCATCCACTCTACAAACCCTCGCAAAAAGTTGCCTTCACCAAATTGAATCACTTTTTCCGGCAGTTTATCCGCCAAAAACGGCGCCGTTACCTCTGCGGGAAAAGCAAAGCCGCTTTCTAAGAGATTCTGGTTTAACCGCTGCATATATATCCCCTCTCTAGCCGGAAATGAGCCTATTGCCTTAAACCGGCTCCGGCATTTGTCCTTGTGCACTAAACAATATCCGGTATTTAAACCTGTATCATTTTAATCGCAAGAATCATGCCAGCTTTAGCAAAGCCCGCAGTACCTGCATAAGCGCTTGCAGTCCAAAAATAAAACTGGTTCAAAGTGCAACAAAATTTGTTGCCTTTTGAACCAGTTGAAACAACGCTGTTCAACGCCTACCCTTCAGATAGGATTACCTCCCGCCTGCAGCTAAGTCTATTTTATTTGCTTTGCTTTTGCATTCTGCGCCACAGGGTTGTCCGGCTTATTCCCAAGCGCTTAGCGGTGCGAGTGTAATTAAAATCCTCTTCCCTTAGAATTTGTTCGATCATATCCTGCTTAACATCTTCAAGTTTGACAGGTTCAGCAGCAACTGCACTGTTAATTGCCAAGCCTGGATAGTCGCTGGCATAATCAGAGTGCAAATCACATCTGTATAGTTCTTTGATATCATCGGCGCTGATTGCATCAGAGTCTGACAATACCATTGTCCTTTCCAGAATGTTGGCCAGTTCCCGGATATTCCCCGGCCAGGGCAGGCTTTCCAGAAAGCTGATCGCAGCCTCGCTTAATTTTTTTACGGCCGTGTCCTGATTGCTCAGCTTACGCAAAAAGTGCTCTGCTAACAAGGGAATATCACCATATCTGTTACGCAAAGGTGGAAGATGCAAGCGCAAAATGTTGAGTCTGTAATACAAGTCGGCACGGAACTCTTTATGCGCCACAAGTTCTATCAGGTTCTGGTTAGTTGCCGCAATGATTCTGACATCAACAGGCGTCACCTTATGCCCGCCCAGGCGCATTACCTCTTTCTCCTGCAGTACCCGCAATAAGCGCGCTTGCAGGGCGAGCGGCAATTCGCCTATTTCATCAAGGAATATGGTTCCGCCATGCGCTAATTCAAACAGTCCCTGTTTACCGCCTTTCTTCGCCCCGGTAAACGCGCCTTCCTCATAGCCCATCAGTTCGCTCTCCAGCAATGTCTCCGGTAAGGCGGCGCAGTTAATGGCGACAAAAGGACTCTTGACCCGGTTACTCAATTGATGAATACTCTGGGCGAACATTTCCTTACCTGTGCCGGATTCGCCGGTGATGAGAACAGTAGAGTCAGAGGCGGCATAACGGCGAACTTGACGCTTGGCAGCCTGCAATACTGCCGATTTGCCAATGATCTGCGCAAGGTCAACTTTGGCCACCAAACCTTTTTCATGCAGTTTTTGCCGTATCGTTTGTTCGAATTGCTGAAGCTGAGTGACATCCTGGAAATTGGCAATAGCCCCAACCACTTTATTCTTAATTTTTATCGGAATCCGTTTGGTAGCCAGTACTTTATGACCGATATGCTGTATTTCGCCTATATTGGGTATGCCACTGGCGAGTACTTCCGGCAGACGGGTATTAAGCATTACCTCTCTTACCGGCCGTCCGATCACATTGGCGCTTTTCACCCGGAAAATTCCACAGGCGGTTGGGTTGAAAAAAGTAATGCGATTGTCTGTATCGATAGCGACAATGCCATCGGTGGACGAATCGACAATCGTACGCAAAAGCTCTGCCCGCTCCTGTTCCCGCCGGCGCACGGCAGCCACCAGTTCAGCTTCTTTGATTGCCTTGTACACCGCGTCTTTGCCTGATTCAATTACATAACCGCCGAGCCCCATTTCACGCGCAATAATAACCGAGTTAGCGTCACCGATTACTACTTTTATCCCCTTGCTGGCGGCAAAAGCAATTTTATCAGCTGTTTCCGCCATATTATCAAGTGGTATTACATGGATAGAGACACCCAGCAAATCACCAAGGCGCTCACACTCGTAAATCACGCTGCGAAAACCCGCAATACCAATAATTTTGGGGTCAACGCCGGCCTCTTTTATGGCATGAAACACATCCACAGCGGTAACCTGTATTTCCACCACAGGCACTGTGGCAATTTGTGAAGCAATTGCCACGGCTGTCCCGCCGCGGCTAATCAACACCTCTGCGCCGCGTTCCACCGCCTGCAGGGCCCGTTCCACCCCATCCCGGGAATCGCCAATAGCAATCTGCACATTGACATTGAGTTCAGAAGCTCTTTCCTGAAGTACAACTTCAGTAGTTCGCGCCAAATTGGGAAAGGGAGCAATCATACAAATTTTATAGTCCATTTGTTTTCTTCACCAGCTCCCGTAAGCCTGACTGCATCATACCTGTCATCCGGTTCAACTCCTGCAAGGTTTCTAATAGAAAACCGCCTGCAGGGCGGTTAAAGTTCATTACTCCTGTTTATATATGCTCTTATTCTATCATTTCTAATCTTACCAAACAACAGAAACAGAGCGTACGAGGTTAAACGCCTGCGGCGCTGTATTGTAAGCACTGCGTCCTGCATTTTTACGCTTAGTTTCATTTCCTGCTTGACATATCCCCCACGGGGGGATATGATGGAAAAAGGAGGGTATCATGGAAGAGCATATTCACACCAGCCACAAGCAGGTACTTAACAGACTGGCCAGGATTGAGGGCCATGTCGCCGCAGTCAAGCGGATGGTCGCCGAAGGCCGCGACTGTCCGGAAGTCCTGGTACAGATGGCGGCTATCCGCAAAGCCATGGATAATACCGCCAAACTGATCTTAAAAGATCATATTGAACATTGCCTGGTGCACACTGCCGGTGGCGAAGATCAAACCGAAGTGTTAAAGAAACTGCAAAAAGCCCTGGACCGTTACATGGGGTAATTTTTTTTCAAGAGGTGTTGTAATGCGATTATTAATAACACTCCTTAGCCTGCTCGGTATTCCGGCTGTTTGCTCTGCCCATTCGGGCATTGTAGTAAGAACCTTTGCCAGTTATTTACCGTTTGTTGCCCCACTGCTGCCCGCACTTATACTGGCCTGTTATAAATTTTTCCGGCGCTGCTTTGGCTTGCATGACAAAAAATAGCAGCATGCTTACCAAACTACATGCCAACTATGATACTATGTAAACAACCTGCACGGCTCGCAAGCCAAGTGCAGGTTGTTTTTCTGTCGCCCCAAACGGGTATCGCTGCTAGTCAGGTAATGATGATCTCCTGATATTGATTGCAGGTTATCACCTTAGCTTTACCGTCCAGCCTGGTCCGAATTTTAACGCCGCCGCCCCACAGCCTGGCGACATATTTAATCGTTGCTTGGGCGTATTCAAGCTCGAGTTCGCGCCCGTCAAAATCATGTTCCAGGATCAATTCACCTTTGTCCACTTCCTGCGGGCTAATGGCCGGAATGCCGCCCAGACCAACCGAATTGGCCAACTGGTCGCGAATGGCCTTCCAGCCGGCGTCGTCGGCCACTTCGGACACAACGATATAATCGTCTTCGGCATCATAAGCAAACAGGTTCATCTCCCGGCACAGCTCCAGGTTGAGATAGCGTCTGATAAACGACTGATCCCGCTCTTCCGCCCGGATAGCCATGATTTTTTCCCGTCCCAGCGTTTCGTCAAGATACTCGAACAGTTTAAAACCGACAAAATACGGATTCAGCCGCTGCGGGTGGGGCCTTACTACCAGGTTGTGCCGCTGCAGAAACTCCAGGTACAACCCCTGCGGCAGATCAAGCTGTTTTAAAATCTGGTAATGGCAGTAGCTGGCCCAGCCTTCATTCATAATTTTGGTCTCGATCTGCGGGATAAAGTACAGGCTTTCTGCATGGACGATATTAACCAGGTCGCGTTCCCAGTCGGTCAGTTGGCCCTTCTCACCCAGAAAAGCCAGTAAATCATGCTTGATCCGGGCCGGTACAGCTTCGTGCTTTTCCCGCTCCAGCGTCCGGCGGGAACACGCCTCGCCCGGTCCGGTGCGGGCTACCTGGAACTTCAGGGCATGCGCCGCATCCAGAATATGTTCCACTTTCTCCGGTCCGATGCTGGGGTCGTCAACATAAGCGCGCACCCGGTCGGCATGGGCCTTAAACATCTCCAGGGTCAGTTCAGCCCGGGTATCCCGTTTAAACAGGCGGTTGTTTTTGAAAAAATCATTATGCCCGTAGACATGGGCCATAGTCAGAATCTGCAGCAGGAGGGTATTGTCCCGCATGAGATAAGCCAGGCAGGGATCGGAGTTAATGACCATTTCATAAGGCAGCCCGCTCAAATTATACTGATAGAAAGTTTTCTGCCGTTCATACGCCTTGCCGAAGCTCCAGTGCGGGTAATGCGACGGCATGCCAACATAAGCCTCATAACACAGCATATCCTCATAGCTGCAGATTTCAAAATGCTGTTCATAGCACGCAAGGCCCAGTGCCTGCACTTTCGCCTCGATCTTTTCATTCCACGCCGCCAGTTCAGCCAGTGTATAGTCAGTCATCGGCCTCGCCTCCTGCGCTGTCCTTTTCCAGGATTTTTTTGAAAACCGGCCAGATGTCGTCTTTGGTGGCCATAGTGGCGGCAATAAAGTTGTCGGCCCTGATCTGTTGCTGGTATGCCTTCATGATGCTGCTGCCCCAGTATTTGCTGCCTACCTCGCCGTAGCCGAACAGATTGCACAGCCCGCACAGTTCCCCGGCCAGTTCAATAGCCTTGGAATTATCGTCATTCCAGTTGTCGCCGTCCGAACAATGAAAGGCGTAAATATTCCACAACGCCGGATTATAGCGCTGTTCAATGATCTCCAGGGCTTTGGCGTAACCGCTGCTAATGTAGGTGCCGCCGGACTCGCCTTTGTGGAAAAACTCATCCTCACTCACTTCCTTGGCCTCGGTAGAATGAGCGATAAAGACGACTTCCACCTGTTCATACTTATAGCGGACAAACTGGTACAGCAGGAAGAAAAAACTGCGGGCCAGATATTTGCGCGTCTGATCCATGGAACCGGACGTGTCCATGATGCAGATGACTACGGCATTGGAATGCCGGTCCAGCTCCGGCTTCACCCGGAAGTAGCGCAAATCATCCTCGCGGAAAGGAATCCGGCCCGACTGGCCGTCCCCGGCTTCCCCAACCGGCAGGTCTAGACTGTGGAGCGCCGTTTGCTGGCGCTTGAGCTTCTCGATCACGGTGCGTTTTTTGGCCAGACGCGGCGGGATGCCTTTTTTTTGAAAACCTGAACGCTTATAGTTGCGCTCGGCTTCAATCTGGGAATATTTCTTGCGTTCCAGGTCCGGCAGGTTTAAGTCCTCAAACAGGTACTCAACCAATTCGTCCAGGGTAATCTCGGTTTCATAAATATCTTCGCCCGGTTCGCTGCCGGCCTGCCCGTTCCCCGGCTGCTGCCCCTGCTGTCCGGTCTTGCCAATGACCTGGCCGCGCTGTTCAGAGCCGCTGCCGGAACCGGTGCCGCCGTTGTTATTGCCGTAAATAAACTGGTATTCTTTGAGTCCTTTGATAGGTATTTTAATCTTTTTATCCTTGCTCTGGCCGATGATACTCTCTTCGGCGACAATACCGCCGATATTCTTTTTAATGGCATCTTCCACCAGTTGGCGGTGCCGCTTGCGGTCCCACTGGGAGCGGTCGGTGCCGCCGGTACTTGCGTCTTTAAAAATCGCCACAGCTTCTCCCCGCTTTCCGCCTTGTTAAAACTTAGTCCTTCCAGAGGTTGTTGGCCGCATATTTTAAAATGACATTGCAGCAGTGGCTGCAGTATCCGTTCCGCGTCATTTCCGCCACCATGGCATTGTACTTGCCGTCCTGGTCCTTATCGCGCACTTTAGCCTTGGTCACTACCCGCGACAGTTCCTTAACCGATGCCGTCAGTTTTTTCTCGATGGCTTCTTTCAGCGGTTCATAACTTTTATAGTCAATCCTGGCGCCGGTGCGCAGCAGCGAAAACATGTAAGAGGTGACATCCTGCCGGAAGCCCAGGGCCGCTGTGCCGGTTATGCCGATCTGTTCCTCAATCGACTGCAGGAAGCGGACATCAGGCTCCAGTTCCTCGCCGGTATTTTGGTCTTTGATTTTGGTGGCATTGACGAACGCTTCGGAATGGTCAAGATAGTTGTTAAACAAGCTCTCGGCCTGTTCCTGATAGCCGTGAATAAAGGCCCGGGTCACTTCTTTTTCCAGCAGCCGGTTGTACTCCTTCTTAATAGTGTCCTGCAAGAGGCCCAGATAGCGTTTTTTCTCATCCTCGGCAATAACCATTTCCTTAACGGCTTTTACCAGGGTGTCCAGCACCGCGATGGGATTGATGCAGTTGTGATCGGACTCCGACAAGGTAGTATCAATAGCTTTCATGATAAAGCGGGTGGATATGCCGCTCATGCCTTCCCGCTGAGCTTCTTCCTTAAGCTCCGTAATATCTACTTTCTTGGTGGAGCCCTTCTCAACAATTTCTTCTCCGTTATATATCTTCAGCTTGGTCAACGGCTCCACTTTGGCGGTGGGCGCCAGCCGGGTCATGATGGCAAACATGGAGGCCACCTCGATGGTATGGGG
>JAEZQV010000109.1 GCA_023441125.1 Bacillota bacterium | reverse complement strand
GGGCTGACCATTGTGTTAATTACTCATGAACTGGATGTTCTCAATCACATTTGCCATAATATGGCGGTTATCGAACATGGCCACATTGTGGAAAGCGGACCTGTGGACAAATTTTTCCTTAATCCCGAGAGTGATACGGCCAAACGGTTCATCCGTATCCTGCAAGGTTTTCAGGCCCAGAGAATTTACCGGGAGGGGGAAGGAATTTGAGTGAAGACTTGTTAGAACTTTTGGCAACCGGTCTGGGCGAAACCCTGTATATGGTGGTATTAGCCACAGTGATCGCGCTGGCTCTGGGGCTGCCGCTCGGAATTATCCTGGTAATCACCGATAAGGGGCATGTGCTGGAAGCACCCAGAATTAACAAGGTGCTTAGCACCATCATTAATATTGTCCGCTCTTTTCCCTCTATTATATTAATTGTCGTTTTGCTGCCGCTGGCCAGGTTCATTGTCGGTACAACACTAGGGGCAACCGCGGCCGTGGTCCCGTTGGCGATCGGCTCAGCGCCGTTTTTGGCCAGGATTATTGAAAATTGCCTGAAGGAAGTTAGTTTTGGCAAGATTGAAGCCGCCCTGGCGATTGGCGCCAATCCCCTCACCATTATTACCAAAGTATTGATCCCGGAAGCGCTGCCGGCGCTGGTCCGGGGCGTTACCCTGGCGATCATCACCATAACCGGCTTCACGGCGGTGGCCGGTGCGATTGGCGCCGGTGGCCTGGGAAGTCTGGCAATACGGTTTGGTTATATGCGGTTCCGCGATGACATTATGCTGGCCACCGTTGTTATTCTGGTGCTGCTGGTGCAAGGGGTGCAGTGGGGAGGTGACTCGCTAGCCAACTATATCAACAGAAAACGCTACAAGTTTGATTAAAAAACGAAAGGGCGATGTTTATGTTAAGAAAGCGGATTGTAAAATCAGTGGTAGCCATTGTTAGTATTTTTGTCCTGGCCAGTATGTTTGCCGGCTGCTCAGCAGGCAATAAGCAAAGCGCAGCGCCGGCGGCAGAGCCGGCCGGCAAGCAGGAGGTCACTGTTAAAGTCGGTGCAGCCGTTGTACCGCATGCTGAAATACTGAATTTTATCAAGCCTAAGCTCAAACAGGAAGGCATCAATCTGGAAGTTGTCGTGCTGGATGATGAAGGACAGTTGAATCCGGCGCTGGCGAATAAACAAATTGACGCCAACTATTTCCAGCACGTGCCTTACTATGAATCGGTGGCCAAAGAAAAGGGCTATAATTTTGCGGTAGCCGCCAAAGTGCATGTGGAGCCAATTGGTTTATACTCGCAAAAGCTAAAGTCCAAAGAGGAGCTTAAAGAGGGCGCGATCATTGCCATTCCCAACAATCCGTCCAATGAATTCCGGGCGCTGGTCTTATTACAGGCCAATGGCCTCATCAAGTTGAAAGACGGTATTGCCAATTTCTCGGCTACGCCCCGGGATATTGCCGACAACCCGAAAAAGCTGAAGTTTGTTGAAGTGGAAGCGGCGCAACTGGCCAGGTCCTTACCGGATGTCGACGGCGCCATCATTAATACCAATTTTGTTCTGGAAGCCAAGATCGATCCGAAGAGCGCCATTTTCCGGGAAGACGCCAATTCGCCTTATGCCAATGATCTGTTTGTGCGCAAGGGGGAGGAAAATCGGCCGGAAATCAAAAAACTGGCTGAGGTTTTGACCTCGGCGGATGTCAAGAAATTCATTCAGGATAAGTACGGCGTTGCCGTTGTGCCTGCGTTCTGAGCCAACAGACCTGATAATACCGGTTAGCAGTCGACGGGATTCAGGCGGGAGGTTCGTGCAAGTCAGGAGCAGGCCTGCGCCTGGACGGTACTAACTTTTTGCCTGGAACCTGGATTGCATATCGAGAGCGACAGGAGGACTGTCATGAGTTTTGTGAATATCAAGGAAGCCGAAGTGCCTGTCCGGGAAGCGCGTTTGGGTTCCATTACCGGTTTTGCGGGGACGGCCGGCGAGCTGGTCCGCTGCGCGCGCTCCGGCCAGCTGCGGGATAACAGCCGCAGTTTCAGTCAGTGCATGGGCTGCAGCTCTATCAATGCCTTTTGCCAGCTGTCCATGATTCAGGATGCCGCTGTCATTAATCATGCCCCGGTGGGCTGCGCCGGTGACTTCTTTACCTTTAACTTTGTTTACCGGGTTGGCCAGATGGAAAGAAAATTGCCGCCGGTCACCGGCCGCTATTTTAGCACGAACCTTAAAGAGCAGGATACCATCTTTGGCGCTACGCAGAAGCTGGCTGAGACCATCCGCGCCGTCTATGAACGGGTACGGCCTAAGGCAATTTTTATTACCACCTCCTGCGCCTCGGGCATTATCGGTGATGACGTGGAAGGCGTGGCCAACGATTTGGCAGAGGAACTGGGAATTCCGGTGGTCGCCTGCTTTTGTGAAGGCTTTAAGTCCAAGATCTGGACGACAGGTTTTGATTCGGCCTACCATGCCATCGTCAGGAAAATTGTGAAACCGCCGGCGAAAAAGTCCAATCAGGTTAATATTGTCAACTTTTGGGGCAGCCATGTCTTTGATGAATTATTGCAGCGGCTGGGGTATGAAGCCAATTATATTATCCCGTTCACCACCGTCGCGCAATTAGAGCGCATTGCAGAAGCGGCGGCTACCATCCAGATCTGCCCGACCCTGGGCACCTATATCGGTGCTGCCCTGGAACAGATTTATGGTGTGCCGGAAATTAAATCGCCGCCGGCCTACGGCCTGGCCGGCACCGATAACTGGCTGCGGGAACTGGGCAGAGTACTGGCGCGTGAACAGGCGATTGAGGCCATTATTGCCGAGGAGCATGCGCGCATCGAGCCGCAGCTTGCCGCCTACCGCAACAAGCTTAGCGGCAAAACGGCCTACCTGACGGCGGGAGCCGCCCACGGCCATGCCCTGATTGCCGTTTTGCGGGAACTGGGACTCCATGTCCAGGGCGCGGCCATTTTTCACCATGACCCGATTTATGACAACGGCGATGAAGCCTCCGACGCCCTGGCGCATGGCGTCAATACCTATGGCGATGTTCCTAATTATAATGTGTGCAGCAAACAGGCCTTCGAGCTTGTCAATATTTTAAACAGAGTAAAACCGGATATCATGATTGCCCGGCATGGCGGCATGACCCTGTGGGGAGCCAAGCTGGGGATTCCGACGCTGTTAATCGGCGATGAACAGTTTGGTTTCGGGTACCAGGGACTGCTTAACTACGCAGAACGCATCCTGGAGACGCTTGATAACAGAGAATTTGTCACTAATCTGGCGAAACACAGCACAATGCCCTATACGAAATGGTGGCTGGAACAAAATCCATTCTCGTTTCTCCGAGGTGACACAGATGACGAAGTTTATTGAACAGCCGCGTTACTCCTGCGCGTTAGGCGCGCAGCAGTCGGTGATCGGCATTAAAAGAGCCGTGCCTATCCTGCATGCCGGCCCCGGCTGCGGCGACAAAGTCAACCGGCTCTTAGGACAGGGTGAAGGATATGCCGGCGGTAACACCGTGCCGTGTACCAACGCCAGCGAAGCCGAAATTGTTTTCGGCGGCGAGGGGAAACTGGCCAATATTATTGAGGGCGCTTTCCAAGTAATTGACGCCGATTTGTATGTAGTGCTGACCGGCTGCACCTCCGATATTATCGGCGACGATGTCGGCCAGGTAACGGCCCGGTTCCAGGCGGCAGACAGGCCCATTGTCTATGCGGAAACGGGTGGTTTTAAAAGCAATAATTATGTCAGCCACGAAACGGTGGTCAAAGCCATTATTGATCAGTATGCCGACAAGTTCACAACCGGCTCGCCGCCGGTTAAACGGCTGGTTAACGTGTTTGCCGCCCTGCCTTATCAGGACCCGTTCTGGAACGGGAACCTGGAAGAACTTAAGCGGATTCTGACGGGGATTGGCCTTACCGTCAATATTCTCTTTGGCTCGGCCTCGCGGGGAGTGCGGGAATGGCAGACCATCCCCCAGGCCGAGTTCAATATCGTGGTAAGCGCCTGGGCCGGTCTGGGAATCGCCAAACATCTTGAGGCCAAGTATGGTACACCGTACCTGCATTTTCCCTACCTGCCGATCGGCGGTGTGGAAACAAGCCGGTTTTTACGGCAGGTCATTGAATTCGGCGGATTGGATCAGACCGTTGCGGCTGCTTTTATCCGGGCTGAAGAAGAGCGGTTCTATATGCATATTGAAAGAACAGCCGATTTTATGCTGGAATTTCGCTATGGCCTGCCCCGCCGGTTTTACACCCTGTTGGATGCCTCCTATGCCGTCGGC
>JAEZQV010000089.1 GCA_023441125.1 Bacillota bacterium | reverse complement strand
GATCACACAAGCGCTTGACAGTCATGGCAATTGGAAAGACTTAAACATTACAGTGCATCACGCCGGTGAGATTATTGATATGCATGAATCTCCGGGTTCTGCTGTTAGAAAGAAAAAAGACGCTTCGGTGGTTGTCGCTACCGCGCTGGTGAAACAGGGACGATGTGATGTGGTAATATCCGCTGGGAGTACCGGTGCAGCCGTTGCCGCAGCTTTGTTTGGGTTAGGCCGGATTAAGGGGATTGAACGTCCGGCCATTGCCACGCCGATGCCAAATTTAACCGGAACCACTGTCCTCTTGGATTCAGGTGCCAATGTGGACAGCAAACCCAAGCATCTGGTCCAAAACGCGATTATGGGCTCAATTTACGCCGAGTACGTGCTCAATATTCCTGAACCAAGGGTGGGTCTTTTGAACATCGGTGAGGAAGAAAGCAAAGGCAATGAGCAGGTTCTATCTACCTATCCGCTGCTGCAGCAGCTTAATACAGTTAATTTTATTGGCAATGTGGAAGGCCGGGATATTCCTAAAGGCACGGTAGATGTCGTTGTTTGCGATGGCTTTGTGGGCAATATTGTGTTAAAACTGTCGGAAGGGCTAGCCGGTGCGATTTTACAGCTTGTTAAAGATGCGATAAAATCCAGCGGCTTCTGGGCTAAAATGGCATCCATGCTGGTACTGCCTGCTCTAAGCGGCTTAAAGAAAAAGCTCGATTATGCTGAATATGGCGGTGCGCCGCTTTTAGGTGTTAATGGCGGTTTCATTATTTGTCATGGCAGTTCACGGGCTAAAGCAATAAAAAACGCTATCAGAGTGGCAAAAGAATTCACCGAACAGGATGTTGTGGCCCACATTCGCGAAAACATTGCCAAAGAGGGGGTTGTGACCAATGAATGATCATAAAGCGGTAGGCATTATCGGTATCGGTACCTATGTGCCGGAAAAAATAATGACTAATAAAGATCTGGAAAAAATAGTAGAAACATCAGATGAATGGATTGTCGAACGTACCGGTATCCGTGAACGGCGAATTGCCGCGCCGGATATGGCAACCTCTGATTTAGCCAGCCGGGCGGCGCTCAAGGCCCTTGCGGATGCCGGCGTTGCGGCCGAGGAGATAGACCTTATTATTGTTGCGACAGCAACACCGGATATGTTTTTCCCTTCAGTAGCCTGCTTGGTTCAGGCTAACATCAAGGCCACCAAAGCGGCAGCCTTTGATCTGGCGGCTGGCTGTTCCGGCTTTGTATACGGCATGATAACCGGAACCCAGTTTATCCGGGCCGGACTGTACAAAAAAGTGCTGGTAATTGGGGCCGAGACGCTTTCCCGCATACTTGACTGGACTGACCGTAACACTTGTGTTTTATTTGGTGATGGTGCAGGGGCGGCTGTGCTGGGGGAGACAGCTCCCGGCTATGGTATTTTAGGAGCAGAGCTTGGTGCTGACGGTGCCGGGGGGGACTTACTGAAGCTGCCGGCCGGCGGTTCACGCAACCCGTCTACGTTGGAAACTGTTTCCCAACGGATGCATTTCGTCCATATGAATGGTAATGAAGTCTTTAAATTCGCAGTAAAAGTTATGGGGGAAGCTGCGCTCAAGGCGCTGGAGCATGCCGGTCTTAGTGCGGCCGAGGTAGATTGTTTAATCCCTCACCAGGCGAATATCCGGATCATCCAATCGGCTGCCAAGCGACTGAAGCTGCCGATGGATAAAGTTATGATCAATGTTGATAAATACGGTAACACTTCAGCGGCGTCCATCCCCATTGCGCTCGAAGAGGCGGTACACAGCGGAAAAGTCAAAGATGGCGATACGGTTGTGCTGGTGGGCTTTGGTGCCGGGTTAACCTGGGCGTCGGCTGTTATAAAATGGGGCAAGGGGGCCGACACTATTGCTAAATAGCAAACTTTGCCAGCTATTAAATATCAAATACCCCATTCTTCAGGGAGGAATGGCTTGGGTAGCTACAGCAGAATTAGCAGCCGCCGTTTCTAATGCGGGTGGTTTAGGCCTCATCGGGGCCGGGCATATGCCGCCGGATGCATTACAAGCGGAAATCCGCAAGGCAAAGCTTTTGACAGATAAACCGTTTGGAGTCAATATTATGCTCATGTCACCTTTTGTAAAAGCGGTTATGCAGGTTGTGATTGATGAACGGGTAGCTGTTGTTACAACCGGGGCGGGGAATCCCGGCGAATATATACCCGCTTTAAAAGAAATTGGCACAAAGGTTATTCCTGTTGTTGCCTCGGTGGCGCTGGCCAAACGGTTAGAACGTGTTGGCATCGACGCCATTATTGCCGAGGGGATGGAGAGCGGCGGGCATGTCGGTGAAGTAACCACCATGGCCCTGGTGCCGCAGGTTGTTGATGCTGTAAATGTACCCGTTATTGCCGCCGGCGGCATCGGGGATGCCCGCGGCGTTGTGGCTGCCCTGGCGCTAGGTGCCGCCGGCGTACAGATCGGCACACTCTTTGCCGCCACAACCGAATGTACGGCGCATCCTAATTATAAAGCCGCTATCATTAAAGCCAAAGAACGTTCGACAGTTGTTACCGGGGCGATCACCGGGCATCCGGTAAGAGTAATCGCGAACAAGCTGACCAGGGACTTTGCCGAAATGGAAAAGCGCGGTGCAGCCAGCGAAGAACTGGACCGCCTGGGGGCCGGTAAACTTCGGGCGGCAGTGCGTGAAGGGGATGTGGAGTACGGCTCGGTCATGGTTGGCCAGGTAGCCGGCCTGATAACCGCTGTACGCTCCGTAGCTGAAATTATGCAGGATATAGTTGACAATGTGCCTAACGTGATTGGCAAACTGCAGCAAAGCATATAAACCGACAGTAATTTACAGGGAGGGAAATAAATGGGTAAACTGGCGTTTGTTTTTCCCGGACAGGGTTCGCAAACCGTGGGGATGGGCAAGGAACTATTTGAAAAATATGATGTAGTTCAGTCGATCTTCAAAGCCGCTGATGATGCTCTTGGTTTCTCTATTACCAAAATGTGTTTTGAGGGGCCGGAAGAAGAGCTTAAAAAAACATATAATACGCAACCGGCGATCTTAACCGTCAGTGTAGCGTGCTATGAAGTATTGAAACAGCAGGGAGTTAAACCGGATATCGTAGCCGGACATAGTCTGGGTGAATACTCGGCCTTGGTTGCTGCCGGCGCGTTAGCCTTTACGGATGCTGTGCAGCTAGTGAGAAAACGCGGTCAATTTATGCAGGAAGCCGTACCGCTGGGCGAAGGCAGTATGGCAGCGATCCTGGGGCTTGAGCGTGCTAAAGTCGTCGATATCTGCCGGCAGGTAGAGGCGGAAGTCGGTTCTGTGCAGGCTGTCAATTTTAACTGCCCGGGACAGATTGTGATTGCCGGCAAAACGGCGGCGGTGGATAAAGCCAACGAATTGCTGAAGGCGGCAGGGGCCAAACGGGCGGTATCCCTGCCGGTAAGCGCTCCTTTCCATAGCACCTTATTACAGCCTGCTGCAGTAAGGCTGGGTGCTGAACTGGATAAAATCCAGGTTAATGACGCGCAAATTCCGGTTGTGTTTAATGTCAATGCGCAAATTGTTTCGCAAGGCGCCAGCATTAAAGAATTATTAGTTAAACAAGCAGCCAGCCCTGTGCTGTGGGAAGACTGCGTTGCCCAGATTGCTGCCTTCGGGGCAACTGCCTTTGTTGAGGTTGGTCCGGGAAAAGTACTGACAGGTTTCACTAAAAAGATTGCCAAAGATGTCGAAACAATGAATATAGAAGATCTTGCTTCTTTGGAAAAAGTCCTTGATTATTTCAAGGAGGTTCGCTAAAATGCATTTAGATGGACAAGTGGCAATTGTTACCGGCGCATCGAGAGGTATTGGCCGAGCGGTAGCTATCGCCCTGGCGAAAGTAGGGGCAAAAGTTGTAGTCAATTATGCCGGCAATGCGCAGGCGGCTGAAGAGGTACGCCAAAGCATTGTTGATAATGGTGGTCAGGCAATTACCTTTCAAGCCGATATTGCCAATGCCGCAGCTGTGGACGCACTGGTTAAACAGACGATAGACTCCTTTGGCAAAATTGATATTCTGGTCAATAACGCCGGCATAACCCGGGATGGGTTGCTGATGCGCATGAAGGAGGAAGACTGGGATGCAGTCATGAATACCAACCTTAAAGGTATATTCTATTGCACCAAGGCCGTGGCCAAAATTATGATGAAACAGCGTAGCGGCAGGATTATTAATATGACTTCGGTTGTCGGGATAATGGGCAATGCCGGGCAGGCAAACTATGCCGCCGCTAAAGCCGGGGTGATCGGCTTTACCAAGTCGATGGCAAAAGAACTGGCATCGCGTGGTATAACGGTTAATGCTATTGCACCGGGCTTTATCGCTACTGATATGACCCATAGTTTGTCAGAGCAGGTTAAAGCTGACCTGGCTGCCCAAATTCCTTTAAATCGTTTGGGAAGTGCTGAAGATGTTGCTGCTGCCGTTGTATTTTTGGCAACCGATTCGGCAAATTATATTACCGGACAGACTTTAAATGTTGACGGTGGTATGGTAATGTAATATAGGGTTTGATATAATTTTTTATATTTCCTTGGAAGGAGGTGAATACCATCATGACAACTTTTGACAAGGTTAAAGAAATTGTGGTTGAACAGCTCGGCGTTGATGAAGCTGATGTAGCAATAAACTCTACTTTCATTGACGATCTTGGCGCTGATTCACTGGATATTGTTGAACTGATTATGGCCTTTGAAGAGGAATTCAGCATCGAGATTCCGGATGAAGTAGCTGAAAAAATCAAAACAGTAAAAGACGCTGTGGAGTACATAGACAAGGAAAAACAAGCGTAATAATGTTTTGCCAGCATCGTAGTGGATGCCGTTACCTGTACAAAAAAGAAAGTCCCGTGGAAACTTTCGCGGGACTTTCTATAGGTAATGCATGAAAGCAGCCAAGGGATGGTTATTGATTGGAGGAGTTGTTACTTGAAACTTCCGGAGCTTAAAATTGGCCAACATGTTGCTAAGATTCCTATTATCCAGGGGGGCATGGCAATCAGACTTTCTACAGCCCGCTTGGCGGCAGCAGTGGCTGAAGCTGGCGGTATTGGGCTTATTGCGGCATCAGGCATGGCTTTTGATGAGTTGCGGCATGAAATTCGACTGGCACGCAGCTTGACTAAAGGAATAATTGGTATAAATATAATGGTAGCAGCAAGAGAATTTGCCCGCTATGTTGATACTGCCATCGATGAGGGGATCGATCTGGTAGTAGCCGGGGCGGGATTTTCGCGCGATGTGTTTCCAATGGGGAAAAAGTCTGGTACTCCAATCGTACCGATTATATCAACGGTTAAAGGGGCTAAAATTTCGGAAAAACTCGGAGCGGCGGCAATCATTGTCGAAGGCAAAGAGGCTGGCGGACATTTAGGTACTGATCAGTCCGTAGGGGTGCTTTTACCTGATATTAAAAAGGCGGTTAGTATTCCTGTTATTGCTGCCGGTGGTATAATATCCGGACGGGATATTGTTGAAGTAATGAAACTGGGGGCCGATGGGGTACAAATGGGTACCAGATTCGCTGCCAGCGTTGAATCGAACGCGGCTCCGGCCTTAAAAGAGTTTTATTTAAAGGCAAAACCCGAAGATGTAGTGTTAATCAACAGCCCGGTAGGATTGCCGGGTCGGGCTATCAAAAACCCGTATGCTAAGAAAATTATTGAATGTACCGTCGACGGTCCGGAAACTTGCGGCGCTTGTCTAAAGCACTGTGCGCAGAATTTCTGCATCATTAATGCGTTGATTCGGGCTCAGCAGGGAGATGTTGATACCGGGCTGGTATTTACCGGCGAGTATATCCATAAAATAGATGAAATACTGCCTGTTAAAGAAATTTTTGCACGGCTTCTCAAAGAAGTTGACGAAATAAATTAGCGAGGTGACCTCTTTTGAAAAAACGAGTTGTAATTACAGGTCTGGGTGCAGTTACTCCTGTCGGTATAGGCATAGACGCCTTTTGGCAATCTTTAATTAACGGCAAATCCGGTATTGAGCGGATAACCCGCTTTGATCCAAGTGACTATTCTACCCAAATCGCCGGTGAAGTCAAGGATTTTGATGCCTCTCAGTTTATTGATAAAAAAGAAGCCAAACGCATGGACCGATGCACGCAATTTGCCATTGTCGCGGCTAAAATGGCGTTCCAGGATGCCGGGATTGATTTTGATCAAGAAGACCGCAGCCGCATGGGCACCTTAATTGGCACTGGCATTGGCGGTATGGATACATTGCATGACCAGTATAAAACCTTGTTTGATAAAGGGCCGGGCAGAATCAGTCCCTTTTTCGTCCCCATGATGATTGCCAATATGCCTGCCGGCCAGACTTCTATTACTTTTGGTTTGCAGGGACCCTGCAGCTGTGTGGTAACGGCCTGCGCCACAGGTACCAATGCCATTGGCGATGCTTTCAAAATTATCCAGCGCGGTGATGCCGATGTTATGGTTGCCGGCGGCACGGAAGCAGCCATATCGCCTTCGGCTGTTGCCGGATTTTGCGCCATGAAAGCGATGTCCACCCGTAATGATGAGCCGCAGAAGGCTTCCCGTCCGTTTGACAAAGACCGTGACGGCTTTGTTATGGGCGAAGGCGCGGGGATTATCATCATGGAGACGCTGGACCATGCTTTAGCCCGTGGGGCCAAAATCTATGCCGAAATCGTAGGCTATGGAAGTAATGCCGATGCCTATCATATTACCGCGCCTGCCCCGGAAGGAGCTCAGGCGGCCAAGTGCATGGCGATGGCTTTAAAAGATGCCGGCATGGAACCGAAGGAAGTGGACTATATTAATGCCCATGGAACTTCAACGCCGCTTAACGACAAGAATGAAACCTTGGCTATTAAAGCTCTGTTTGGCGATCATGCCCAAAAGCTAAAAGTTAGTTCAACCAAGTCGATGACCGGACATCTTCTGGGTGCTGCCGGCGGTATTGAAGCAATTGCATCCGTACTGACCATCGCTAAGGGTGTAGTTCCCCCGACGATTAACTTGGAAAATCAAGATGAAGAACTTGACTTGGACTATGTCCCTAATAAAGCACAGGAACATACGGTACATGCAGCCCTTTCGAATTCGTTTGGCTTCGGCGGCCATAATGCAACCATCCTGGTGAAAAAATATCAGGCGTAAGCCATGAAAGAAGCTAAGGGAATGCTGGATAGTACTCGCCTGCAGACATTAGCCGAGTTGTGCCGCACTTTAGGAGTAACGTTCAGCGATTATAAACTGCTGCATCAGGCCCTTATTCACACTTCGTATGCCAATGAAACCAAGGGCACCAATGTCAGGCACAATGAGCGCCTTGAATTTTTAGGAGATGCCGTTCTGGATCTGATTATCAGTTCCTACCTCTTCAGTCAGTGCCCGCATTTGCCGGAAGGTGAACTTACCAAGGCCAGAGCCCAGGTGGTGTGTGAACAGACATTAGCCAAACGGGCGCTGGAACTGGGAATTGGTGAATATCTTTTGCTGGGAAAAGGCGAAGCCCTGTCAGGAGGACGGGAACGGATATCCATTCTTGCCGATGCATTTGAAGCAATTATCGGTGCCGTTTATCTGGATGCGGGCTTCAAAAGCGCGGCAAAATATGTTCTAAATCAACTGAAAGCCGAATTAAAGCTGGTGGAACGCGGTGACTACTTGAAAGATTATAAGACGTGGCTGCAGGAAGTTGTGCAAAAAAATAATGACAGCAAAATTGTGTATGAAGTCATTAGTGAGCGCGGTCCTGATCATGACAAGTCCTTTGAAGTAGCTGTTTTCGTTAATACCGAGCGGATGGGCTCCGGTTGGGGGAAAAGTAAAAAAGAAGCCGAACAGCAAGCTGCTAAGCAGGCGCTGGTGAAGCTTGGAATAATTAATCAATAAGTTAGAGGGGCGGCCGTATGGTCGTCCTTTCTATATAGGGGAAGCAATGAAACATTATATTATACCGGTGTTTATTCCGCATTTGGGCTGCAGACAGCAGTGTATATTCTGCAATCAAAAGAAAATAACCGGCCGGCACACCCCCGTTTCGGCCAGCCAGGTAGCGGCCTTGATTGACGAACGGCTGGCAGGCGTAAACGCTAAACGGTGGATCGAAGTGGCTTTTTTTGGCGGTAGTTTCACCGCTTTACCGGCAGCGATTCAAAATGAGCTGCTGGCGCCGGCGTACCAGGCACTCCGCCACCAACGGATCCATGCCATTCGTTTGTCTACCCGGCCGGATTGTATCAGTGACAGCATTGTCGCGAATTTGCAACGGCAGGGAGTCACTACGGTGGAGCTTGGTGTACAGTCGCTGGATGATAGCGTGCTGGTCAAGGCGCTGCGCGGACATTCCCGTCAGAGCGTAACGGAAGCCGTCGGTAAACTAAAGGCAGCAGGCCTGCAATGCGGTTTGCAGCTTATGCCCGGATTACCGGGAGAAGATTGGCTGAGCCTGCTGACGACAGCCCAGCGGACAGTGCAATTGCAGCCGGACTTTGTCCGGATTTATCCTACGCTGGTCATTGCCGCTACGCCGCTAGCCGAGCTATACTGTCAGGGGCTTTACCAGCCCTTGTCGCTGGCGGCGGCTGTGGCCCGTTCCGCTTACCTGAAGCTGGTTTTTGAGCAACAGGGCATCGCTGTCATTCGCACCGGTTTGCAGGCCACTGAAGAACTTGACAGCGGGAGTACTGTGTTGGCAGGACCTTATCACCCCGCGTTTGGTGAGCTTGTTGACGCCCATATATTTTATTTAATGCTGGCCGGGTTTGTTGAGCAGAATACGGCCTGCGCGGAAAGCGGGCTTAGCATTTATCATAATCCGCAAGATACTTCAAAAATTCGGGGCCAATACAACAGTAATATCAGCCAGATCAGACAACGGTATCAGTTAGCGGCTGTTAGCTTACACCCTGATACGGCGGTAAAAACCGGAACTTTGTTACTCGCTTGCGGCGGCCTTACCTATATCATTAACAAAAATATGATAAATCGTATTTAAAAATCATGTAAAAGAAGGAATTTTTAGGAAATACGCAGAATACCTTTTAGCATAGGCCCTGAATTCAAAGGAGGAGAGCGAAAAATGGAAGTGCTGAAAGTATCTGCACAATCAAATCCTAAATCCGTAGCAGGCGCTCTGGCGGCAGTTTTGCGGGAGAAAGGTACCGCAGAAGTGCAGGCAGTAGGTGCAGGGGCGGTTAATCAGGCTATCAAGGCGATTGCGATTTCACGTGGCTTTGTCGCTCCCAATGGCATTGATTTGATTACCATACCGGCATTTGCGGAGATTGCTATTGACGGGGAAGAGCGAACCGCCATTAGATTCATTGTCGAGCCTCGTTAATGTGCTTTCGTTTGATGTGAAAAAGCCTGTAGGCGCATGCTGCGGGCTTTTTTATATTTTATAGAACTTTTCATTCGGATTTAGCAACCGGAAGAACTAACTCACGGGCTAACAGTACGGGTTAGCACGTCCTCAACTTATATTACTTGTATTACTGTACACCGCATGGTAAAATTTTGAGTGACTTAGTATAACGGTAAGGGTGATTGATGTGCTGTTACGCAGACTTGAGGCATATGGGTTCAAATCGTTTGCCGAAAAAACGGAATTGGAGTTTGGCCGGGGCATAACAGCCATTGTGGGACCCAATGGCAGCGGCAAAAGCAATATATCAGACGCTATTCGCTGGGCTCTCGGCGAGCAGAGTCTGCGCACTTTACGGGGCGCAAAAATGGATGACGTTATTTTTGCCGGCAGCGTTAATCGCAGACCGCTGGGCGTTGCCGAGGTTTCGTTAGTCTTTGACA
Source organism: Bacillota bacterium (assembly GCA_023441125.1). Next base: position 571 of record JAEZQV010000089.1, on the reverse strand, counting down.
ACAGCGACGGACAACTGCCGCTAGACTTTAACGAAGTTACAATTACCCGGCGTGTGTTTCGATCAGGGGAGAGCGAATACTCTATCAACAAAACCCCCTGCCGGTTGAAAGATATTCATGAAATGCTGTCCGATACCGGCTTAGGCCGTGAGTCAATGACCGTAATTGGCCAAAATAAAGTGGATGAGATTTTAAGCAGTAAGCCGGAAGAACGGCGGCTTTTATTTGAAGAAGCAGCCGGCATAATCAAGTATAAGCAGCGTAAGCGGGAGGCGCTGCGAAAGCTGGAAGATACGGAGCAAAACCTGACAAGAGTTCAGGATATAACTGCGGAACTGGAGAATCAGCTTGAACCTCTAGAGCAAAGCGCTGCCCGCACGGCAGAATTCAATGCGTTAAGTCTTGAACTAAAAGCCTGTCAGGCAACCTTGTTGCTGGAAAAAATAGAAAAAGCCGAGAAACTGGTGGCAAGCGCCAAGCTAGAACAAAGTAACGTCACCGACCATAGTCTGGCGGTAAATTCCCGGATCATCGCAGTGGAAAATGCTAAAGACGCTTTAACAATAAAAAT
>JAEZQV010000378.1 GCA_023441125.1 Bacillota bacterium | reverse complement strand
CGGTAACCGCCTTTGATACCGGCCCGGGCAATATGATGATTGATTATACGGTGAGCCGGCTAACCGGGGGCAGGCAGGCGTTTGACCGTGACGGGCAGCTGGCCGGCAGCGGACAGGTGCAGGCCGTTATGCTGCAGGAACTGCTGGCGCACCCTTATCTTAAGCAGCCGCCGCCCAAATCCACCGGCCGGGAAGTATTTGGCGAGCCGTTCGCCAAGGCGCTGGTCGATAAATATTTGGCCGGAGGCGTAGCGGAATGTGATCTTGTGGCTACGCTTACCTGGTTTACGGCCGCAAGCATTGCCGACAGCTACCGCCGGTTTATTTTGCCCCGTTACCGGGTGGCTGAGGTTATTGTCAGCGGCGGCGGCAGTCATAACCGGGTGCTGCTGGACTATATCCGGCGCCAGTTGCCGGACATGGCTGTCAGGACGCAGGAAGAACTGGGGTTTTCCAGTGATGCCAAGGAAGCCGTGGCCTTTGCCGTCCTAGCCAATGAAGCCGTGAGCGGCCGGGCGAATAACCTGCCTGCCGTTACCGGGGCCCGCGGGCCGGTGGTTATGGGGAAAATCTTACTATAAGGAGCAAAAATAACTTAGTGAAAAATGACGGCGAACGGCAATCAAGAGGGGGATGGTACATGAAAAAAAGACTGTATATTGAGATTGTCACGCTGCTTTTAGTAGTGCTTGCTCTCAGCGGGTTTGCCAACCGGGCGGAAAATTCGCCTCCTGCTGCGCAGGTCCCGGTTAAATTGGGGATTGACACCATTGACCAGCAGCTCAATCTTTTTGCCGGCAAACGGGTTGGCCTTATCACCAATGCCACCGGCATGAACAGCCAATTTCAAAGCACCGTTGATGTTCTGCACGCCAAAACCAGACTGGTGGCTTTATTCTCCCCGGAACACGGGATACGCGGGGCGGTACCCGCCGGTGATCAGGTGGGCAGTTTGACAGATGCCAAGACCGGTCTGCCGGTGTACAGCCTGTATGGCGCGACCAAAAAACCAACACCCGAGATGCTTGCGGGGCTCGATATTCTGGCTTTTGATATTCAGGATGTCGGCGCCCGTTCTTATACTTATATTTATACCATGGCTTACGCCATACAGGCTGCCAAAGAAAACGGCAAAACTTTTGTTGTGTTTGACCGGCCCAATCCGGTAGGCGGGACTGAGGTCGAAGGCGGCGTCGTCAAACCAGGTTTTGAGTCCTTTATCGGCCTGTACCCTATTCCTATCCGGCATGGCCTGACGGTCGGCGAACTGGCCAGGCTGTTCAATCAGGAATTCGGCATTGGCTGTGAGCTGGTGGTTATCCCGATGACCGGCTGGCACCGGGCAATGTATTTCGATGAGACCGGTTTGCCCTGGGTTATGACATCACCGAATATACCGACGCCGGATACGGCCCTGGTCTACCCCGCCACCGGGATTTTCGGCGGCACTAATATATCCGAAGGCGTGGGGACTACCCGGCCCTTCGATTTTGTCGGCGCTCCCTGGCTGGATGCCGACGCGTTGGCGGCGGCCATGAACCGCTTGCAACTGCCGGGTGTTGTCTTCCGGCCGGCCAACTATATTCCGCGGTTTGGCAGTTTTGCCGGGGAAACCTGCAATGGCGTACAATTGCACATCACGGACCGCAAGGCTTTCCGTCCGGTCCGAACCGGCATGAGCCTGCTCAGCGCAGTACAGCAAGTAAGCGGGGATAAGTTTTCTTTCCGGTTCGGCAAAGGCACGCCGATGATGGACCTCATTGTCGGGGATGACGCCCTGCGGCTGGGAAGAAACACTCCTGAGGAGCTGTTGCTGACCTGGGAGCAGGAAGCCAAAAAATTTCAGGCGATGTCCCGGGCATATTATCTTTATAAGTAGGAAAACAACTTGTTATGTCGAAAAATAGTATTTGTCAATTATTAGTCGTCATCCGCAACAAAGAATAACAGGGGGTTTTCCATGAGCGACAAGGACTGGGATTTATTCAAGCAAAAGCTCCACGCAAAGTCAGGCATTAATCTCAATGATTATAAACCGGCACAGATGCAGCGACGCATTGGTAATATGATGAGCCGCCATGGAGCGAACGGATATCTCGATTTTTTCAGCAAACTGGAGTCCAACCAGAAACTGTACAAGGACTTTATTGATTTTCTCACTATTAATGTCACTGAATTTTTCCGGACGCCGGAAAAATTTGATGAACTGGAGAAAAAAGTTATCCCTGATCTTTTAAAGCAAAGTTCCCGGCTCTCCATTTGGAGCGCCGGTTGTTCCATCGGTGCCGAGCCGTATTCCCTGGCCATTATGCTCCAGGAGCTTACGCCGCATACCAAACACCGCATCCTGGCTACCGACCTGGATGTGGAAATGCTGGCCAAGGCCAAGCAAGGCGCTTACACAGCCAATGAACTGAAAAATATACCGCCTGCCAGGCTTACTAAATACTTTAAGCAGGCAGACGGCATAGCCACAATTAGTGATGATATGAAAGCACGGGTGGAATTCCAGCGGCATAATTTGCTGGTGGACAAGTTCGAGACGGGCTTTGACCTTATCCTGTGCCGCAATGTAGTCATTTATTTTACCGAGGAGGCCAAGGATGGCCTGTACCGGCGTTTTTTCGCCGCGCTTAAGCCGGGCGGCGTACTGTTTGTCGGCGGTACGGAAGCGATTCTGAATTTCCGCGATATTGGCTTTAGCCATTATCTGCCGTTTTTTTATCGCAAACCGGTATAACCCGAGGGTGTCTACAGCAGCCCCCAGCCGGACAGCCGCCGCATGGTATCCAGCCAATGGTTCAGGAGAATCTTGCTCAGGGTACTTTCCTCGACGGCGTTGCCTGCTACCAGATCCACTGTTTTCACTGCTTTATCCTGCACGTAGAATACGATTTCCCCAATTTTCTGGCCCTGGTATACCGGGGCTTTTATTTTTTCCGGTAAATCAATTTCGACAGATACAGACGAATAATCGGCCGTTTTCACAACCAGTGAGCCGGGATCGGCGACAATGGCATCAACAATCCCGGTCATGCCATTTTCCACCGGCAGCGCGGTCAGCACTGCACCCTGCTCGGCATATTCATACAGGTCGTAACTCTCAAAGCCGTATTTCAGCAACTGCATCGAATCATACCAGCGCGCGTGGTCGTGAAGCACAACGGCAATCAGCTTCTGATTATCGCGGGTAGCGCTGGATACCAGGCAGGGGCCGGCCGCAGTGGTGGTACCGGTTTTTACGCCGTCGGCATCTTCGAGCATCCACAGCAGTTTGTTGGTATTGCGCAGGCTGCGGTCGCGACTGCCGCCTTTGCGATCCAGCCATTCAATATTGGTTTCTTTAGTACCGACAATCTGGGCAAAGGTTGGGTTCATTAAGGCATAGCGGGCTATCCAGGCCAGATCGTAGGCGGTTGATACATGATTGGGTGCGCTGAGACCGTGAGGGTTGCGAAAGTGAGTATGGACGGCGCCCAGGCTGGCCGCTTTCTGGTTCATCATCACAACAAAAGCATCGACCGAACCTGCCAAATGTTCGGCAATAGCCACAGCCGCATCATTGCCTGACCGGAGCAAAAGACCGGTAACCAGCTCGCGCAGGCTAATATTTTGGCCGGGATACAAATTGAGCGAGGAGCCGGCCGTGGAAGCGGCGTTGGCGCTCACACGGGTTACTTCGTCCAGTCGGCCGCTCTCGATGGCGAGTATGGCCGTCATAATTTTAGTGGTACTGGCCGGAGCAAGTTTTTTATGCATGTTTTTCTCATACAGTACCTGTCCGGTCTTAGCATCCATCAGGATGACTCCCTGGGCGGACATAAGTGGCGCTGCCGCATAACTGCTGGCAGCAGTCAGCCCCAGAAGCAGGAATGTTAAAACCGCAAATCGTACTACTCTGCGGACCATGAGATACCTCCTTATTGTTAGCGATAGACCTTGGGCGGCGGCTGGCATTTTTCGACGATACCTTTCTGTCATAGTTTTCTTTTGCGTGGCGTACTATCCAGTAGAGCACGCTATAGGGGGGAACTGTATGCGTTTGTTTCGCCGCAGTTTTTTCAGCCTAACCGTATTGGTTCTGGGGCTGATATGCAGCCTGATGTATGAGACCCGTATCGCACTGGATGACACGTCCCGGGTCATCAGAAAAGTGCCCACTACCCATAAGGTCATCGCCCTTACTGTAGACGACGGGCCGCATTACAAAACTACACCGGAGCTGCTGGCCGTATTAAGGGAGAAACAGGTTAAGGCTACTTTTTTTGTTTTGGGAGCCAATGTCGAGGCACACCCGGATATTGTCGCCCAGGCGGTAGCCGACGGGCATGAAATTGCTTCCCATGCGTACAGCCATAAACGGCTGAACAGGCTGACGCCGGCTGAAGTAAAGGCTGAGTTTGAGCAGTTTGAAGCAATCATCCGGCCGATTGCTTCCCCGCCAAAGTTTTTTCGCCCGCCGGACGGAGCGTATAATGACGGGGTCGTGGCGTTAGCCCGGGAGCGTGGCTATACAACGGTATTATGGTCGATCGATACGGGTGACTGGCGGTGTCCGCCTGTCGCCCAGGTAGTAGAAGCCGCTGTCAGTAATGCCAAGCCGGGCGGTATTATTCTGATGCACGACGGCCAGTATCCATTACCCACGCCGCAGGCTGCCGGCCTGATTATTGATAAGCTGCGCAGCCAGGGCTATCAGTTTCTGACAATGAGTGAGCTGATGCAATATTATGAGGAAAACCAGGAGTAGTCAGGGCTTATACGTTTTTAGCCTCTGCCAGTGGGCCTCAATCAACTGATCATAGCGGTACATGGTGGCAGTGCGCTCGTTGCGGAGGGCCTGAATGGCCCCCAGAATTTTTTGGTCAAAGGCAAATACTTTTTCTTTGGGAACGGTCAGTGGTTTTGCATACTCTTTCAGTTTGGTGGCTACTTTGCAATTGGCTTTGGTCTCTTTGATAAGCACGGCCGGTTCCAGCAGGTCGGAGCCTGCGTAGCGATGGATCAGGCAATTGGGCTGCAGCCGGTCAATTATGTTCTTGCCGTCGCCGTCAAGGACAATCTCACTGCCGCAACCGGGGCAGGCGGTCAAATCAGGCTGAAAATAGTTGTGACAGCTCATACAAACAACTTCATTCATATGCATCCCTCCGCCCCTATTGTGTCCGAAAAAATGGCCGGCTATAATGTGTGGCAAAAAAATGAATTATTAACAGGAAAAGGATAGTAGATGGCGAATTTTTCAGGTGAGACAAAATGCTTGCCTATTACTTTCGGCCTGGAGGACTAACCTTGAAAAATTACCAATTCTGGCTGCCGGCCCTGGTGATCCTTGCGCTGATAGCCGGTTGGCCGGGAATGATGCTGGTGGCCACGCAAGCCGGGCAGTGGGGTGAGTTTGCCGCTGCCGGTGTTACCGCGGCTGTGCTTAGCGTAGTGCTGGCCCTGGGGTATGGCCTGCATAATTGGCTGGTGGCCGCCCAGCAGGCCGTTGGGGCGGAGCGACAGGCCAAAGAAGCCGCCCAAACAGAGAGTGAGGCCAAAAGCCGCTTTCTCGCATATCTTAGTCATGAAATCCGCAATCCGGTCAGTAATATGACCGGCCTGATCGAACTGCTGAAAACCACTGAACTGACCAACCGCCAGCAGGAATATGTCAGTGCCCTGGATTACTCGGCGCGTTCGCTGCTGACCGTGCTTAACAATGCGCTGGACTTTGCCAAGCTGGAAGCCGGCAAAATGGCAGTGGAAAACGTCAGCTTTACAATTGACAGCCTGCTGGCGGGCGTGACCAAAATTTTGCAGTCAGCGGCTGGGTCGAAAGGCCTCAGTCTTTCGACCGCCATTGACCCGCTGCTGCCGCCGGTTGTTAGCGGCGATTTGATTCATTTGCAGCAGGTACTGCTGAACATTGCCGGCAATGCCATAAAATTTACCGCGGCCGGCCGTATAGAGATTAAGGCGGCTTGCAGCCGTCAGGCAGGAAACCGGCAAGAGATAAAGTTTACTGTGACAGATACCGGTATTGGCCTTGAACCGGACGAAATCACACAGCTATTTCGTCCCTTTGTCCAGCTGGCGGGGACTAGCACCCGCCAGCATGCCGGCTCCGGTCTGGGCCTGTCCATTGCCGCCGGCCTGGTTGAACTTATGGGGGGCACAGTCGGGGTGGAGAGTAAAAAGGGGCAGGGCTCAACCTTCTGGTTCACGGTGCCTGTTGACACCGCCCCAGCAGGGAGCATTCCTGAGGGCGCCGGCCGGCTTGATTCCTGCCGTTCTGCACCTGTCTTGCCGCCTTGGCTGGCAAGACGGCCGGCGCAAGCGCCGGTACCCGGGAATGTGCTGCTGGTAGAGGATAATCCGGTCAATCAGCAGGTCATCCTGGCGCAACTCAGGCACCTTGGACTGACCGCCGATGTGGCTAGCAATGGCCGGGAAGCGGTGGAACTGGCAGCCAGGAATGACTATCAACTTATCTTCATGGATTGCGATTTACCGGTATTGGACGGCCTGGCAGCCGTACGCCTGATCCGGGAGCAGGAGGCGGCCACCGGCCGGCGTACGCCGGTTATTGCGCTAACGGCCAATGCTTTGCCGCGGGAATGGGAGTGCTGCCGGGAGGCCGGGATGGATGACTGCCTGGTTAAGCCTGTTGCCGGTGAGGACTTAAAGCAAATCGCCGGGCAGTGGCTGACAGAGAAAGAGGGTAACGGGATCACCCTGAGTGTGCTGCAGGAACTCAAGTCGCTGGCCGAGAATGCCGGAGAAGAGGTAACTGTTTTTATTGATATATATCTGGCAGAGCTACCCTTAATGCTGGACGGGCTAAGGCAGGCCATGCAGGCCGGGGATGACGCCCAAATACGGGCTGCGGCCCATGGACTAAAGTCGATGAGTGCCACCATCGGTGCCAGACGGCTGGCCGAGCTATTTTCCCGTTTGGAAAAACTAAAAGGCAGAGACGAATTCAAGCAAACGCAGCTGATGCTGCTGATTGAGGCAGAATGCAGGCAGGTGGGAACAGCCCTTAGAGACGCCGCCGGCTTACTGTGATTAAGGGTGGGTGAGAGGTAGATGGCTTACACGATACTACTGGTCGATGATGTGCTTTTAAACCGGAAAGTTATGAAGGTTGCCCTGGGCGGCCTGCCGGAGGTCTCTTTTCTGGAGGCGGCCGATGGGCTCAATGCACTGGAGTTTGTTCACAGTCAGCGCGTCGATTTGCTTATCCTGGATCTGGTTATGCCGGGAGCGGTCACCGGTTTTGAAGTGCTGCGCCAGATTAAGGCCAGTGTTCTCTACAAACAGATTCCGGTCATTGTCTATTCGGCAGTGGCCGACACGGCCAGCATCAAGCAGGCCCTGGAACTGGGGGCGCATGATTATCTGATTAAACCCTTGAAGCCCCAGGAATTGCAGACCATTCTGCCGGAAAAGGTTAAAGACGCTCTGTCTCCTCTGACCAAAGCGCCTATCCCGGTGCCGGCAGCTGCTGTACGGGACCAAATCGTGATTGGCTGCGTTACCCCGGAGGAAGCGGCCTCCCTTAAGTTCTTAACCAGCCGCAAGGCGGAGCTCAAATCGTCGCTTAAGCGGCTGATTGATATGGATAAGGAAGAATTGTACTGCTGCCTGTATGATATTCTCGTCCGGGAAATGGGTGAAGTATCAACAGCCTGTGAGCAGTGGTGGGATGAGAAGTACGAAAAGTACCGCTGGGCAAATATTGTCGGCGATGAGATTGAAGTTGACTATGACAATGGCCAAGTGCTGGTAAAGAATATGACCAAGGTAAATCCGGCCCGGGAGCCGGGCGACAACTGAAAAGCCGGTGTGGGTTTTAACAGGGAGTTAACATTTTCTTAACGGGACCTGCCGGTAAATCTGCCATAATGTAAACATACAACCGCCTATATGCAGCTTGCAAATAGGCGGTTTGTATACAGGCTGATAAAAGATAACCGAATGTTCGCAATGTTTTCTGCCGGGCTACGGCTAGACTGATTTTATTTAATAAACAGGATTTTTCACTCCGGCGCAGCGTTGGCCGCAATGCAAACAGCAGTCCGGGGATTAAAAAAAATATGGTACCACAGGTTCTATAATGTGCCCTTCCCACATAAGCTAATTTTGTCTGTCGTAAGGCTTATTTTGAAGGGAGGGGATATTGTGAGCAAAGAGTGGCTTGCTATGGTACTGGCCGAGGGAAATGGGGCAAGGCTGGGACTGCTGGCGAAGGAACTGGCCAAGCCGGCCGTACCGTTTGGCGGTCAATACCGGCTGATTGATTTCGCATTAAGCAATTGCCGGCATTCGGGTGTAGATACTGTCGGGATTCTGACGCAATACCAGCCGCTGCTGCTGCATGCCTACATTGGCAAAGGCAGTGCCTGGGACCTGGATATCTCAGGGGGGGGCGTACATATTTTGCCGCCTTATGCCAGGGAGGCCGGGGGCCACTGGTACCAGGGCTCAGCCGATGCTGTCTATCAAAACAGTGAGTTTATTGAGTATTAT
>JAEZQV010000312.1 GCA_023441125.1 Bacillota bacterium | reverse complement strand
CCATAAGCAGCGAACCAGGTTCTCACGAGCCGTTAGGCGAAATGAGAACCTGAGTAAGTCGCTTACTTCCGAGCGGATGTGAGGAAGCTTATTCCTTTATTATCTAACATTCGGGCGATTAGCTCAGCCGGGAGAGCGCCTGCCTTACAAGCAGGATGTCGGCAGTTCGATCCTGTCATCGCCCACCATATTTTGTTACTACGCGGCCCCGTGGTGTAGCGGTCTAACATGCCGCCCTGTCACGGCGGAGATCGACGGTTCAAATCCGTTCGGGGTCGCCATTTGCCTCGGTAGCTCAGTCGGTAGAGCAGAGGACTGAAAATCCTCGTGTCGACAGTTCGATTCTGTCCTGAGGCACCATTTAAGCGGAAGTAGCTCAGCGGTAGAGCATCGCCTTGCCAAGGCGAGGGTCGCGAGTTCGAATCTCGTTTTCCGCTCCATCTTTGTGGCGACATAGCCAAGTGGTAAGGCAGAGGTCTGCAAAACCTCTATTCCCCAGTTCAAATCTGGGTGTCGCCTCCAACTCAATTAAATATGCCGGGGTGGCGGAACTGGCAGACGCAACGGACTTAAAATCCGTCGGAAAGAAATTTCCGTACCGGTTCGATTCCGGTCCTCGGCACCAGTATAAAGCTTACAGAGTTTGATCTGTAAGCTTTTTTATCCTGATAAAAAGTATAACTTTCGCCTGGATAAGGGCAACATCGGCTTACGCTTTCGCCAAAGGCTCGGCGCAAGCCGTGTTTTCTTTATATTACAATTGAGGTTGAGAACGTTAAGGATGATAAAATGTATGAAAATAGTTGCGATTGGCGATTCCATTACCTATGGATTTCCCTACACACCGGCTCAATCCTGGGTCCATATAACCGGCCGGAAATTAGGTATCTCCTTTATTAATCAAGGTATTAACGGCGACACAACTACCGGCATGCTGCGCAGGTTTACGCGGGATGTTATCAAGCTGTCCCCTTCGCATGTTATCATTATGGGGGGAACAAATGATGCCTTTGCCAAGGTGGACGAGTCAATTGTTCTTAACAATATCCGGCAGATGACTGAACAAGCGATATATGGTGGAGTGGTTCCGCTGATCGGTTTGCCTGTGCCTTGCATCTATCGGGAAGACGAATATATACTTGGGGTATACCGTGAGGATATGCGGGACTATGCAAGGGCTAACAGTATAACAGTTATCGACTTTCATGCCGGCTTTATAAAATCCTTGCCAATGCTTTATGATGATGCCGTGCATCCCAATACCGCAGGCTATACCATTATGGCAGATATCTGTATCGCTACATTCACACCCGAGATCAAAACAGAAGAATGAACCGTGAGTGATTCAGCGCCTTATGAGCATTCGGGAATACACGGAAGGTCTGATTACGCGCAATCGGTTACGAGCGTCCAGAGAGGGCGCTTTCTTTATTTTCCGGAACTCGTAGTTTTCGTGACCTGTTGGACACAGGTGGCCAAGGCTTGGCGAAATAATTGTCTGGTATTGGTATTAGCCAATAACGGCCGATAGCCAAGCTCTCTATTTATCTTAGACCAGCTAAGCTGCCAGGTCTCATTTAAGAAAGCCGGCCCGGTCCATTCGGCGGAAGGCGTTAACTGCAGCGGGGATTTAGAACCGGTTAGATCAATGATTACCTGAATGATCTCCAGCCAGGACAGATATAGACTGCCGACATTATAAACTGTGCCGCTGGCATGTGGCCGGGTGGCCGCTAACTCAACAGCAAGTCCGATATCATCCATGGTGGCAAACGTACCGCCGGCTTCAGCCACCATAGGTATCGGCTGATTGGCAATTGCCAGCTTGATGAGCTCGCGTAAATGCTTGCCGGAAATTGAATCGCCAAAAGCCCACCAGAATCTTAAAATTGTTGTCGGGATGCCATAGGTACAGCCAAGAACCGCACTGAGCTGCTCGGCGCAATGTTTGGCAACCGCATACAGCGGTTTGCGAGCCTGCGCAGGCTCGCAGCAGTGCGTTTCTTCAATGGCTGAGGCGGCAGGGACGCCGTATACTCCTGCCGTACTGGCATAGATCAGCCGTTTAGCGCGGGCAGCCGCAGCGGCCTGCAATAAATTAATATGTCCTAAGATATCATTGCCAAACAATTCATGCGGGTCGTCACTAAAGCTCCAGGCAAGATTGACGACAATATCATTACCGGCAATTATATCTGTCAGCAGCGATATGTCTTTAAGGTCGGCCTGCAGGACGGTAGGTTCTGCGTTGGCAACAGCTGTAAAGACTGCAGCCTTTTTATCAACAATAGTAACTTGATGGCCTTGTTTAAGCAAATAGACACATAAATGTTTTCCTACATCACCGGCACCGCCAGCCAGGACAATTTTCATGAGTATCCCTCCTTGATGCTTACTCGCAGACAGCTCACCCATATGGCTAATAATGCACTGTGTTCGCTTGCTTTTATGTATTTCCTGCCCGGGTATGGTTTTGTAAATAAGTATCATAAAAAGTAGGCAGGTAAATTATGGAAAGCAACGAATGTCTACAAAAAAGTAGCTTGGGAGGTGGTTTGTATGCGCATTCTGTCCGATTTTAAGACGGCGGCGAAAATCTATTCTCTAATCATATTTATGGTACTATGTTTAATTGGGGTAGGATGGGTAGGCTTGTATTCCGTAAAAGCGCTGAGCCGAGACATGACAATCATGTATGAGGACAGGCTGATTCCCATTCAATTACTCGGGGAAGTACGATTACTCAGTAAGGACTCGGAGTCAAAATTAGTAGAGTTAATGGTAACTATCGACAGGAATAAGCAGCAGAAAATTATTAAGAATATTCAGGAAAATACCACCCGAATTAATCAATTACAGGCGGAGTATGCGAAATGTAGTCTTGATGCTTACCAATTGGACAAGCTGGCCAATTTGGAGAAAGAGCTGACAGGTTACCGGAAAGTGCGGCAGGATATCATTGCGCTTGTCACGGCCGGCCGGCAAATGGAAGCGTACGATTTATATGACCGCAGCGCGGCAATCTTTGCCAAGTCAACAGAATTTAGACAAGAACTGATCGACTACAATAAAAACCTTGCGTTACATTCCAATTCCCAGGGAATTACAGAGGCTATGCAGGTGGAGAACACTGTGTGGGGTGTGACGCTAACGGCCGCTGTATTAGCCTGTATTTTTGGCCGGCTGATTGTCCGAATGATCATTAACCCTTTGGATATGCTTACTGTCAAAGTACGTCAAATCGCCGACGGGAATCTTACCCAGCGTGTGGCTATTTATGCAAAAGATGAATTTGGCCAGATGGGGAAAGAGTTTAACAGTATGGCGGAAAAGTTATGCCTGATAATTAAACAGGTTGTCGAAACAACAGAGCAAGTAAGTGCGGCTTCTCAGCAGCTGACGGCAAGTGCTGACCAGTCCGCCCAGGCTGCCAGCCAGGTAGCCTCTTCCGTTTCTGATATTACCCGGGCTTCGCAAGAGCAGCTGGCAGCGTTAGCCGGTTCACTTAACGCTGTGGAAAGGATATCTGCCGCTATTCAACAAATTGCCGCTCAGGCCGGTGAGGTTGCCACCGATGCGGACAAAACTGCCGGTGCCGCGCAAGCAGGCTGTAAGGTGATCGGCAGCGTAATTGCCCAGATGGATTGTATTGAACAAACGGTGAAGGAATCATCGCAAGTAGTCACTGTGCTTGGTACGCGTTCTGCGGAAATCGGTCAAATTGTGAGTGTGATAGCCAATATTGCCAGTCAAACGAATTTGTTGGCTCTCAATGCGGCCATCGAAGCGGCTCGGGCCGGCGAACAAGGCCGCGGTTTTGCCGTAGTTGCCGATGAGGTTCGTAAGCTTGCGGAACAGTCTCAGGTGGCTGCGCGCCAAATCGCGGAACTGATTGGCGAAATACGGCAGGATACGGAGCGGGCTGTTGTTGCCATGCACAAAGGGGCGAAAGAAGTTGAACTCGGCTCGCAGCAAGTGCATAGTTCGGGCAGGACATTCCAGGACATTGTCGGCTACATTGACCAGGTAGCAGGGCAAGTAAAGGGTATTTCCGGGGGAATTCAGGCGATATCGCTTCATAGCAATCAGATTGTCGCGGCTGTCCGCCAGGTTGACAAAACCGGTAATGACGTTCTTGAGCAAACTCAGACTGTTTCGGCGGCTACGCAGGAACAGTCTGCCGCCATGGAGGAGATTGCAACAGCCAGCCAGGCGCTGGCCAAGCTGGCCGAAGGATTGCGCCAGGGTACCGGCAGATTTAGCGTATGAGCGCCAGCGGATAGCGAACAGGCTATTGTCTGCTTACCGGCCAAAAGATAGCGCTCCTCGCAGGTATTGTCGATAAATACCTGCGAGGAGCGCCTCATGCATTCTAACCGTTGGCAGATTTACGTCCTGGCGTCAATGAACAGGCTGCCGGTGTGGCTGTCTCAGCGATTTGGCCGGCGAACAGCTCACCGATGTCTTGGAGGATGGTAAAGAGGAGTGTGGGGTTAATTAAGTCAACTTTTTGGCCGTACGTACTGATGAAAGTCTGAGTGCGATAAGTTGTCAAGGCTTCATGGTCATTTGCAAACATACTGTATTGCTGGCGGTTAAGCAGGGCATTCATAGCATCCAATATGTCAAACGCCCGGTAATGTGTTGCGTTAGTACCTGTCTGCTCGGCCAGTGCCCGGTAAGCCTTACCCAACGTCCAGCCATTGACGTCAAACCCATTGTCCGGTGCTGTCCGCCTGAGCAATTGGTATAAGATCCGCTCATTGCACGTAAAAGCTGCCCGGAAGAATACAAAGGATATAAACCAGCGGAATTCAGATTTGCCTGTATAAGCAGGAGACAGTAGGCGGCCTTGAAGAACAAAGTACTGCTGGCAATAAACAAGGGCTTGCGTCATAGCTTCGAAGAATTGGCGGTATGTATCGCAAGCGTGGTAATTGAGCGTTAGCAATAGTTGCGAACGGTAAAAATCAATTAACTCCTGTAATTGCACTATTTCCGAAACTTGTCTCATAGCCTGCCAGGCCTTACAGAATACTCAAAGCTTCGCCGTCCAGTACTCTTTTCATATTCTTCATCGGGCACATCTTACCGCACATTGTACAGGTATCTTCACATTCCGGTGACGATTCCTGCCGGTACTGCCGGGCTTTTTCCGGGTCAATGGCCAATTCGATCATCCGGGGAAAATCCACATCAGCCCGGGCGGCGCTCATTTGGTTATCCCACTCCCGGGCGCCGGGAATACCTTTGGCAATATCAGCGGCATGGGCGGCAATCCGGGCCGCAATGATACCCTCTTTCATGTCATCCAGATTAGGCAGACGGAGATGTTCGGCCGGTGTTACGTAACAGAGGAAATCGGCGCCATTAGCAGCGGCGATGGCACCGCCAATCGCGCTGGTAATGTGATCATAGCCCGGAGCAATATCGGTTACCAGCGGGCCGAGTACATAGAACGGGGCGCCGTGGCACAAGCTTTTCTCCAATTGCATGTTGGCAGCAATCTCATTAAGCGGCACGTGTCCCGGACCCTCGATCATAACCTGCACATTTCTGGCCCAGGCCCGTTTAGTCAGTTCGCCCATGGTAATCAGTTCTTCAATCTGAGACGGGTCGGTAGCATCATTGATAGAACCGGGCCGGCAGGCATCGCCCAGGCTGATGGTCACATCATACTTTTCGCAGATGTCCAGCAGGCGGTCATAGTATTCGTAAAAGGGATTTTCCCGGTGATTGAGTTCCATCCAGGCAAAGAGCAGAGAACCACCGCGGGAAACGATATTGGTCAGACGCTTGTTTTTTTTCACCCGTTCGGCTGTTTTCTGGTTTATAGCGCAGTGAATGGTCATGAAGTCCACACCGTCTTCGGCATGTCTTTCCACAACCGAAAAAAATTCGTCCACCGTAATATCTTTTAAATCTTTGTCAAGCATGCCAACGGCGTCGTACATGGGAACAGTACCGATCATTACCGGGGCAATTTCAATTAACTTACGCCGGAAATCCCGGGTTTTGCCATAACAGCTCAGATCCATAATGGCTTCTGCTTTTAATTCAATTGCTTTTTTGGCTTTTTCCAGTTCCAGCTCCTGGTCATAACAGTCTTTGGATACACCTAAATTGACATTAATCTTGGTACGGAGCTTTTCCCCGACCCCTTTAGGACTCAGCCGGGTATGATGGCGATTGGCCGGGATGACAACCTTGCCGCTGGCCACCAGCTGGCGCAGCAGTTCCGGCTCCATGTGCTCCTCCAGCGCCACGACACGCATCTGTTCGGTAATAATTCCTTTTCTCGCGGCATCCATTTGTGTACTGTACATAAAAATACCCCTCCTCTTAATATTTTAGTTATAGAAAGAGGTGGGGCAGGCAAGCTTTCGCAATGAAAATATGAACGCTTTCCTACGGTGGTACTAACCACATCAGGTTCGAGGGTTGGATAAAATCCTCTCAGCCATTTGGCACCCCTAGCTATAACTAATAAACCTAAATTATATTTTGTATTGCACAGCTATTATAAGCTATGCCTTGGGTGATTTCAAGAGTTCAATTAATAAATCACCGGTTTCCACAGGATCCTGTGGTTTTACAAAGAGTTCTTTTATGATGCCGTCAAAAGGAGCCTGAATGGTGGTCTCCATTTTCATAGCTTCCGTGACTAAGAGATGGTCGCCCTTTTTAACATGGTCGCCTTTTTCTACCATGACTTTTACTACTTTCCCGGTCATGGAAGCGCCAATTTGGTTGGGATTTTCTTTATCGGCTTTAATGCGGGCGAGCACAACGGTTTTGATGCTTTTATCCTTCACTATGACTTCGCGTGGTAAGCCGTTGAGCTCGAAGTTTACGATCCGGGTACCATCGGGCAGCGGATCTTCAATGGATACCAGTTTAATAACCAGTGTTTTGCCTTCTTCGATGTCCACCCGGATTTCTTCCCTGAGGTTCAGACCGTGGAACAGAGTGAGCGTATCCAGAATGGATACATCGCCATAGGTGTTGACGAAATTCACCCAATCGGAGAATACCTTAGGATAGAGTGAATGGGCCAATACATCGCAGTCGGTTACCGGACGTTGCAAAGTCCCGGACAGGCCATTGCGGATTTCGTTAAAGTTAGCCGGTTCCAAGGCTTCACCCGGTCTGGTGGTTAATGGTTTTTTGCCTTTAAGGATGATGCGCTGCAGCTCTTTCGGAAAACCCTGGTAAGGCTGGCCGATCTGGCCGGAGAAGAATTCTACCACCGAGTTGGGGAAATCCAGTGTGTCGCCTGTGTCGTAAATGTCATCTTCCGTCAGGTTATTTTCCACCATGTATAAAGCCATATCACCAACTATTTTGGAAGAGGGCGTAACTTTGACAATATCGCCGAATAGATCATTGACTTGCCGGTAAACCTCTTTTACTTTATCCCATTGTGTTTCCAGGCCCAGTGACTTGGCCTGCTGCCGCAAATTGCTGTATTGTCCGCCCGGCATTTCATGCTGATAGACCTCGGGATTGGGGAAGAAGAGGCTGCTTTCGAAATCTTTGTAGTAGGCGCGGACATCTTCCCAGTAATGCGATAATTGGTTCAAATGGCGGATATTTACTTTCGGCTGCCGCGCATGACCTTCCAGCGCATAATAGAGGGTATTGCCGCTTGGCTGTGAGGACATGCCTGACATTGACGAGATGGCTGTATCGACAATGTCCACGCCGGCGTCAATGGCCCGGGCATAGGCATAGATGCCATTGCCGCTGGTGTCATGCATATGCAGGTGGATAGGCAGCTCGACCGACTCTTTGAGAGCGGAAATCAGCCGGTACGCTGCTTCCGGCTTAAGCAAGCCGGCCATATCTTTAATACACAGGGTATGCGCGCCTGCCTGTTCAATTTCTTTGGCTAAATTCACATAATATTTAAGGTCGTATTTGGGCCGGGAAGCATCCAGGATGTCGCCGGCGTAGCACACGGCAACCTCGGCCACTTTGCCGGACTGGCGCACGGCATCAATGGCAACGGTCATGCCGGCAAGCCAGTTCAAACTGTCAAAGATGCGGAAAATATCAATACCCGATTCAGCGGCCTGAGCCACAAAGGCACGAATGACATTGTCGGGGTAACTGGTATAGCCGACGGCATTAGAACCGCGCAAGAGCATCTGAAACAGAATATTAGGCGCTTGTTTTCTAAGGGCTTCCAGCCGCTTCCAGGGGTCCTCCTTTAAAAAACGGTAGGCAACATCAAAGGTGGCTCCGCCCCACATCTCCAGGGAGAATAGATTGGGCAGCATATGGGCGGTGGGGGCGATTACATTTAACATATCGTGGGTACGCACCCGGGTAGCCAGCAAGGACTGATGGGCGTCCCGGAATGTCGTATCTGTCAGTAAGACCTCTTTTTGCTCTTT
Source organism: Bacillota bacterium (assembly GCA_023441125.1). The sequence goes on along the minus strand of JAEZQV010000312.1, from coordinate 24,790 downwards.
AATCCAGGCCACCAGCCCGTCGGGTCCGTGCTGGTCGAAGATTTGCTTGGTGCCTGCGGGCAAAGGACCTTTTGGCGCAGCCGGGACTCTGGCCGGCGGGAAGCTGGGTTTGGCCTGCTTCGCTATGCCGTCAAAGCCGTTGACTGTTGTATCGGCCAGGTATTGCAGCAGTTTGCTGCCTCTGTCCTGGGCCTGAGAGAATACAAATAACTCCGGCGATGTATCGATAAAGGTCGTGTAATAGTGGCCGCTTAAAAAGTCGTCATGGTTGACTACGTTATAGAGGAACGGGATATTGGATTTTATCCCGCGGATGCGGAACTCACCCAGGCAGCGTTTCATTTTGGCAATGGCGCTTTTATGGGTCAGGCCCCAGGTAGAGACTTTTACTAACAGTGAGTCGTAATAGGGGGTGATGACTGAACCGGCATACGCATTGCCGGCGTCCAGACGGACGCCAAAGCCGCCGCCGCTGCGGTAAGCCGTAATTTTGCCGGTATCCGGCATAAATTGATTGGCCGGGTCTTCGGTGGTTACCCGGCATTGGATGGCATGACCGTTGCATTTAACACTGCTCTGATCAGAGATGCCAATCCGTTCGTCGCTCAGTGTGGTGCCGTCGGCGATAAAGAGCTGGGCCTGAACAATGTCCACCCCTGTTATCATTTCAGTAATGGTATGTTCTACCTGAATGCGGGGGTTGACTTCTATGAAATAAAACTTGTGGTCGGGTGTTACCAAAAACTCAACCGTCCCGGCGCTGATATAGCCAACGGCTTTCATCAGGCGGACAGCCGCATTGCAGATTTCCAGCCGCAATTCATCCGGCAGTGAGATGCTGGGCGCAATTTCAATTACTTTTTGATGCCGGCGCTGCACCGAGCAGTCTCTTTCATATAGGTGAATAACATTGCCATGCTGATCGCCGAGGATTTGCACCTCAATATGCTTGGGGTACTCCAGCAGCCGCTCGACATAAATCTGGTCATCGCCAAAGGAAGCTTTGGCTTCCGATTTAGCACGCACATAGGATTCCTCGATGGAAGCGGCCGTGCGGACAATCCGCATACCGCGGCCACCGCCGCCCAAAATGGCTTTGATGATGAACGGATAACCGAAGCGGTCAGCGAACTCCCGGACTTCTGCCAAACTATGTACAGGGCCGTTGCTGCCGGGAATAACCGGCAGGCCTGCCGCCACCGCCTGGGCACGGGCATTGATTTTATCACCGAACATGGCCAGCTGTTCAATCGTCGGTCCGATGAAAGTAATGCCTTCTTCCTGACAGCGTTTAGCCAGATTAATGTTTTCGGATAAAAAGCCATAACCGGGATGGATGGCGTCTACGCCGCGATTCTTGGCTATGCGCAGGATGCCTTCAATATCAAGGTAAGCATCAACAGGGCTTTTGCCCTCGCCTACTAAATAAGCCTCATCCGCTTTATAGCGATGCAGTGAGAAGATATCTTCTTTGGAATAGACAGCTATTGTGCGTATGCCTAACTCATTACAGGCGCGGATAACCCGGATGGCAATTTCTCCCCGGTTGGCCACCAACACCGTTTTAATATTTTTCATTGACTTTCCCTCCTAAAGCAACCAATAGTACATTTAAAAAACACAACTGTAATTCGTAATTTACCACCGATTTACAAAAAACACAAGCGATATTGCGAAAATATTAGTATAGTTATTTTTAAAAGACATTGCCCCCTAATTGATTATAAATCGGCATTTTTTGCATATTCAATATAATCGGCTACCAAAGTTTTTATTTCCTTAAAAACGATTTGTTTTAAGGTGTCGGTTTGCGGCTGCCGGGAGGGATCTTCACCGTCGGATTGTGTGTCTTCAACTTCAATGACTGTTTGGGCAGCTGGGTCAGCAAGCGGATTATCATCGTGTAGCGCCATTTGCGTTCCTCCAAAATATTTTAATATGAGAGTTCCATAGTGCGAAAATTTAAAAAAATACCCTGGAAAAAAAAGTCATTTGATTATATAATAAGTACTAGCATAGGGGTAGTCAATAAACGGAAAGAAAAATAAATAAAGAACCAAAAAAATGTGAGTAAGGTGGTTTTATGAGTCGGCTGGCCAATATCCTGGAATTCATCCAGGATGAAGTCAATGCAGGTACTGTGTGCGAATTGGACACCGCCGGTGAACCGGTTTCTTACGTCAATATGCCCCGGGATGAGCTGAACCGGGAAATTATTAATCTGACTGAGGCGCTCATTCAATCAGTTTCTTACGATACATTTACTCCCTTGCGGATCTATATCAGCGAGGTATGCAAACGAAGACTCGAACAGGGTGTCAAGTTGTCGGATATCATGCTGCTTTTTGATTTATATGAGAAATCAGTGAAAGACGCGATGACTTTATATCTAAAAGATGACTGGAACAGTCTCAACCGGTACCGGCGTGAGATTGATTCCTTACTGGACAGAACCAGGGTGTTTGTTTCCGAGTATTTTTTTACGCTTTATGAAGAAACAGTCTATAAGCAATTTGAGCAGCTCCGGACCATCAATGAAATTGCGGCCTGTTTAACCTCCTCGCTGGATCTGAAGGAGGTATTGGATTTTATTGTCGTTAGCGCGATCCGTTTGTTTAACGCGGACTGCGGCAGTATCCTATTAATTAATGAAAGCAGTGATTTGCATGCCCCGATTACGGCAGGATGGCGTGATGCCGATTCCGCGGCTGTAATTTCCCGGTTGATAGTATATGCCACCAGTGTTATGAATATTGAACGGGACAATGTTCAGTCTGAACAGGTGAAAGCTGTTTTTGAGCAGGAAGGCCTGGCCAGAGCGACGCTAATAAAACTTTGTTTGCATGAAGTGGATATGGGTGTGTTGATTGTCGGCTTCCGCTCTAACGGCAAAACTACGTCGGTCGATCAGCAATTATTGAAAACGTTTGCCAATCATGCGGCTATTGCTGTCCATAATGCCCAACTGTATGGTGATGCCGATTTTGAACTGCAGCAGCGCATTCATCAGGTAACCGTTATTCTGGAACAAAAGCGCGCTATTATGCATTGTATGCGTGAAGGTGTCGTGGCGGTCAATGCTGAGGGGTTTGTCGATATGGTCAACAGCGAGGGAAAACGCTTATTAGGACGGCAGGATAATATCATCGGCAAGCATATTTTGGAGGTATTGCCCAATTCACGCTTGCCAATCGTGATCAAGACCATGCAGGCAGAATATGATCAGGAACAGGAAGTCGGCGATAAAGCCATCATTACCAATCGGGTGCCGCTGATTGTAAATGGTGCTGTTATTGGCGCCATTGCCACCTTCCGGGACAAACAGGATGTAAAAATCCTGGCGGAGGAACTGGTGGGACTAAAAAGTCTTCTGGAGTCAATGCGGGCTCAGTCGCATGAATTTGCCAATAAGCTTCATGCCATTTCCGGCCTGATTCAGATGAAACAATATGATAAAGTGGTGGAACTCATCACGCTGATGTACAAAAGTCAGCAGGACATGGTCAGCTCAATCGTCCGCCGGATTAAGGATCAAGCGACGGCGGGACTCCTGATCGGGAAAATAAGTCAGTCCAGTGAACAGGGAATTTCACTCAAGCTTCATTCCCGCAGCAAGCTGGTGACGCTGCCTGCCTGCTTCAGCAGTTTATCCATGGTAACGGTGCTGGGAAATTTAATCAGCAATGCCATGGAGGCCGTTGCCTGTCTGCCGGCCGAACGGCGCGTTATTAATGTGTATGTGTTTGAAGGCAAGAAGTACCTGAATATTACGGTCAGCGATCTGGGGAAAGGGATACCGGCGTCTTGCCAGCGGAAAATTTATCAGCGTGGTTTTTCGACCAAACAGGGAAACCGGGGGATTGGCTTAGCATTGGTCAGACAGGAGGTGAAAATTTGCGGGGGTACTATTGCCGTACATTCGCGTGAAAACGAAGGCAGTACATTCCGGATTAAGATACCGATACGCTAAAAGTAAAGCAAGATAGGGAGGAACCGGATTATGGGAATCGATATCGTTATTGTGGAAGATGACCCTATGGTTCTGGAACTTCACCGGCAATATATCAGTCAGGTAAAAGGCTTCAAACTGACTGGACAGGCAGCAAATGCCGCAGAAGGCTATGACATTATCGTCAAAAGCCGGCCGCAACTAGTTATTTTAGATGTATATATGCCGGGAGAAAGCGGGATTGATCTATTGCGGCGGGTAAGAGCCGAAGGCATTAATCTTGATGTTATCCTGGTTACTGCTGCCCACCGTTCGGATACCATCCAGCAAGGCATGCAATGCGGGGTGGTTGACTATATTATAAAACCATTTACATTTCAACGCTTCAAAAAAGCGCTGAAGAATTACCAGCAATATCATGACCGGCTCAAAAATATACAGCAGCTGTGCCAGCGGGATATTGACTGTCTTAAGGGCGCAGTTTCGGGAGAAGCTGTCGCCAGTTGTCTGGAGGATCTGAAAGATAATATTCCCAAAGGCCTGGACAAGGCAACACTGGAATCTGTGCTGTATACAATCAGCGATCAGACCGGGTATTTTACCGCCAGTGAGATTTCCAAACTGATTGGCATTTCAAGAGTCACCGTGCGGCGTTATTTAAACTACTTATTTGACAACGGCTGGCTTAAAGGCATCCTTTCCTATGGCCCGGTAGGAAGGCCGCTGCATAAGTATATTAAGGATGATTCGTTCTCCATTTAATTCACAGGAGAGAGTAAACAGCTCGACACCGAGAAGTTTGCTGTCTCTTTTTTTATTAAAGCAGCTTGTATGATTTATATTTACAAAATGATCCTTATTTACCATATAGTAGTCAAGCCAGGGCCTAGGATTTATAATTACAACTGTGAGATATTTCCAAAAGACCACCTTCTAGAGGGGGATAACCAGAGTATGGAAAAAGCGCTGTCCTTTAGAGTTGCTGATGCTATGCCGGAAGATGTTGGTCAGGGATATGTCCGGATTGATAATGCCGATATGGAAAAAATGGAAGTTATCTTAGGAGATATTGTAGAAATTCAAGGCCGTAAAACGACAGTTGCCAAAGTGGTACCCTGTTTTAGTCAATTTAAAAATCAAAACCTGGCTCAGATAGAATCCATTATCAGAGAAAATGCCGGTGTCGGGATCGATGAGCGGATAACCATACGCAAGGTTGCGCGCCAGCCGGCGCAGACGGTGGTTATGAGTCCGCTGGACGTGACCATAGATTTTAGCGATGCCCAGGATATCAAACACCTGGAACGGGTGTTAAACGGACTGCCGCTGCTTGCCGGCGACCGGGTAAAGGTTAGCCTGGCCGGAGCAAGAAGCCAGTTTTTTACAGTCATCGGCACTGCGCCCCAGGGACCGGTCGTAGTTAATACGGCCACTAAAATCAAAGTGACTGAACAGGATGCCGCCGAAGACAGGCGCTTTCGCGCTTCTTACGAGGATGTCGGCGGCCTTGACAAAGAATTACAGCGGGTCCGGGAAATGGTTGAACTGCCGCTTAAGTATCCGGAGATTTTTCGTCAGTTAGGTGTGGAAGCACCCAAGGGTGTGCTGTTGTACGGTCCGCCCGGTACGGGTAAAACCCTGATGGCCAGAGCGGTAGCCAGTGAAACCAATGCCGCCTTCCTGCACGTAAACGGGCCTGAAATTATTAATAAGTTTTACGGGGAAAGTGAGGCCCGCTTAAGAGAACTATTTGAGACTGCCCAAAGACGGGCACCGGCCATTATTTTTATTGATGAAATTGATGCCATTGCCCCCAAGCGGACCGACGTGATCGGCGATGTGGAAAAACGGGTTGTTGCTCAGCTCTTAGCGCTGATGGATGGTCTAAAGCACAGGGGACAGGTCATTATCATCGGCGCGACCAATGTACCGGATATGGTCGACCCGGCGCTCAGACGCCCAGGGCGCTTTGACCGGGAATTATCCATAAATCCGCCTGACAGGCCTGGAAGATTAAGAATATTAAAAATACATACCCGCTTTATGATGATTGATAATTCCGTGAACATCGAAAAACTTGCGCAGATGACACATGGTTTTGTTGGCGCCGATATCGCCATTCTTTGTAAAGAAGCCGGCATGAATGCTGTAAGGCGCCTCTTGCCGCAAATTGATTTTGCCGCCGGGATTCGTGAAGAGGATTTAGATAAACTGACAATCACTATGGACGACTTTTATGCCGCGTTCCGGGAAGTGGAGCCTACGGCTACCAGGGAATTTTTCTCTGAACGGCCCAATGTCAAATGGGAGCAAGTCGGCGGCCTGGCGGATATCAAACAAAATCTCCAGGCTATGATTGATATTCCCCTGCAGCATGCTGAGCTTGTGAAAGAGATACAGCACAATATGCCGAAAGGCTTTATGCTGACAGGGTGCCCGGGAACCGGCAAAACCTTGGTAGTAAGAGCGTTAGCCGGCTCCAGCGAAGCCCATTTCATCACCGTTGACGCTGCGACACTTAATTCCCGCTGGTTTGGCGAAGCGGAAAAAGGGTTGCGACTGATTTTTAAGCGGGCCAAACAGATTGCCCCTTGTATTTTGTTCTTTGATGAAATTGATGCCTTAGCGCCCGTAAGGGCGGTATCCGACCGCAGCGGGACCGATCGTCTGGTCAGTCAGCTGTTGCTGGAATTAGACAGTCTCATGGATAGCGCCAACGTAATTGTTATTGCCGCCACTAACCGGCCAGACATGGTTGATCCGGCCCTGATGCGTCCGGGCAGGTTCGACTATATAGTCGAACTGCCGCTGCCAGGCAAAACGGAGCGGTTGGAGATATTCCGGATTCATACGCTCAATATGCCTTTGGCGCAAGATGTTGATCTGAACTTCCTGGTCCGTGCAACCGACGGGCTGGCTGGTTCTGATATAGCAGCCATTTGTAAGCATGCCGCATTATCTGCCATGAAACGGTATGTTAGTCAACCGCGGAGTATAGCTGTAAGGTCTGAAGGTTACAGGGTTCTGGCTGATGACTTTAGCTATGGTCTGCGTCAGGTAGCTCAAAAAAATATTGGCGGTTGCTCAAACGGGGGTGATAGCTAAAGAACGGTAGTACGGTTCTCATGGTCACCTGTAGCCAAATCTCAAAGTATAAAAAGGGGGAGAGAAAATGACACTGGCGGTTGCTGTTGACGCCAAGATGCAGGAAGTAACTGTATGGACTAGGGGTGTGACCCTGGCCAAAGAAGCCCGTGACACGGCTACCCTGCTCGCCAAAGCTGGTAACCTCGAAGGCAAGTATAATCAATTCTTCGACAACTATGTGGATTTGCCCGACCGGATCGGTGTGCCGGTAAAAAGTTACGCCCGGATTAGCCCCGAGCCCATTGAGACCTATTACGAGTACGAGAACTATCATCCGGATGTTGTGGTGCTGGCTGAAGAGACCCTCATCAAAGGCAATGACATTCTGAAAGGCTGCAAGGATGGGACTGTTGTTGTCATCAATACCAAGCGGGATGTTAACAAACTGGTCAAATACCTGTCACCCAAAGAAAATCTTGGTAAGGTAAAAGCACTTGCCGCTATTGACGCGGATGCCCTGGGAGCCGGTGTTTTCCATACTTTCGACGGCACAGAAGGCTGTATTGACGACACTAAGATTGGTGCCGGCGTTGGCGCCGCCATGGCCGCTGCCGCTGCCAAAGCCAGTGGTATCGTTAAACTGGAATCCCTGCTTAAAATTGCCGAAAATAAAACGGCTGTGCAGCAAGGCTGGGATACTGTCGTTATCTTGCCTTTTTGCAACGGCGAAGCCGGCTGCCCTGTAGAACCGAGCAGGCTGGAGATGGAATGGAAATAGTTGGTCTGATGCTGGTAATGGTAAATTTTTGAGGAGGTGTAACCATGGCAAAAGTATATAAACAAGTGCCATTTGCGGCTATTGTTCCTTCCCCTCAGACAGAAAACGAGGGCATGATTACCGGGAGCTGGCGGTATCTCCGTCCAGTAGTTGATAAAGAACAATGCACCGAGTGTAAAACCTGCTACATTTTTTGTCCGGATGCCTGTGTTAATTACTCCCAGGACAACGGAATCAGCTTTAACCTGAAGTATTGCAAAGGCTGCGGTATTTGCAGCAACGTTTGTCCGGTCGGAGCCGTAAGTCGCGTGCCTGAACTTGATTTTGATGAATAAGGAGTGAATAAGATGCCGATTAAGAAGAGAGGTACAGGTTTAACTGCGGTTGCCGATGCTTGGCAGCTTGCCGATATAGATGTTTCAGCATCCTATCCTATTCGCCCGTACACTGCGGTTATGGCTGAACTGGCAAAGCGGATTGCTAACGGAACCATGAAGTGTGAAATGGTCCACGGTGAAGGCGAACATGCCCAGTTCAGTATTGCTCATGGCGCCTCCATGGCCGGGGCCCGTGCCACTACCGGCTCTTCCGGTGTAGGCGTAACCTATGCCTTTGAAACGTATTCGCCAATTGCCGGCAGCCGCTGCCCGATTCAGGCTCTTATTGGCGACCGGACCTTGGACCCCCCCGGCGATTTCGGCTCCGAGCACACCGATTGCCTGACCCTGCGTGATAATGGCTGGATTTATGGCTGGGCGCAGGATGCCCAGGAATCGTTAGACAATAGCCTGATATATTTCCGCATTGGTGAAGATCCCGATATTATGTTGCCGCAGATCGTGGCTATGGACGGTTATTTTGTCACTCACATCGCTCAGGACTATGTAATGCCGGATCAAGAGCAAGTTGACAAATTCCTGCCCAAATATAATCCCAAATTCCGTCTGGATGTTAAGAATCCTGTAATTATGGGACCGCAGATTGAGCCGGAAATGGGACCGCCTTTAGAGTGGGACCGCCATGTGGTTATGAATCGGGTTAAAGAAAAAATTGTTCAGGTGACAGCAGAGTTTGCAAAAGTCTTCGGCCGTCACTATGCCCCCTTTGTGGAAGAATATATGACGGAAGGCGCCGATATGGTATTTGTGCTGCAGGGCGCTCATGCCGTAACCTGCCGCAGCGCCATCAAATATCTGCGTGAAGCCGGTTATAAAGTTGGCTTATGCAGAATCCGCTGGTTCCGTCCGTTCCCGGATGAAGCACTGGCGCAAATCCTGCCAAAATTTAAAGTCGCCGGTATCGTCGACACCGGTACTTCCTATGGCGCTCCCTGCGCCGGCGGCGTTCTTTCCACCGAAGTGAAAGCCGCGCTGTCCGAAGTAGCCAATAAACCTATTCTGCAAAGCTTTACCTCCGGTTTGGGCGGCGAGACGATTACCCATGAAGAGTTCTTCGCCATGGCCGAAATGATGAAGGAAACCCTGCAAGCCGGCAAGCTTATTCAGGCCGGTACCTGGGTAAACTTCAATGATTATCATGAAGGCGCTTCTCAGATTAATGCTGCTAAGACCGAAGCTGCCCCCAGTAAATAATAAGGAGGAGTAAACGATGGCAGTTGCTGAATTAATTAAGTCAATTGCACACACTACGGATCTTGTGGATACTTATGTTCCCGGACACCGTACCTGTGCTGGCTGCGGCCCGGCTCTCGGATACCGCCTGGTAGCCAAAGCTGCCGGTAAAAATACGATCTTTATTGGACCAACCGGCTGTATGTATGTTGCCAATACCAGTTATGCCTGCGGCCCCTGGGCCGTGCCCTGGACCCATGCTCAAATCACCAATGGCGGCGCTGTTGCCTCCGGCATTGCCGAGGCCTTCCGCATGATGATCAAAAAGGGAAAAATTCAGGATGAATATCCCAACATTATCGTAATGGCCGGTGACGGCGGCTGCTCCGATATCGGTCTGCAGGCTATGTCGGCCATGTTCTATCGCGGCCATAAAGTTCTTTGCGTTATGTATGACAACGAGTCTTATGCCAATACCGGTATTCAGGTTTCACCGTCAACGCCGTATGGTGCTACCACCATGTTCACTCCGGCCGGCCCGGAGATCCCTGAGGCTAAAAAACATCACCTGAAAGATCCGATGCCGATATTCTGCGCCGGCGGCCATCCGTATCTTAAATATGGCGCCACCGCTTCCATTGGCTATCCGATCGACCTGATGAATAAAATCCGCAAGGGTCTTGCTCAGGACGGCCCGGCGTTTGTCCATCTGCATGTTCCGTGCCCGAAGGGCTGGTCATTCCCGGCCGATAAGACGATTGAAATCGCTAAGTTAGCGGTTGACACCGGTATGTGGAACCTTTACGAAGTCGAAAATGGCGACTGGGCCAACAAGAAATTCAATGTTTCGCCGAAGACCCTCAAGCCTGTTGACGAATACCTCCAGACCCAGAAACGTTTCTGCCACCTGCAGCCTGAGCATGTGGCCACAATTCAGGGGTTTGTCAACAGTCGTGCAAAAGCGCTTGGTATGGAAGTGCCGCTGCCGCCGGCTAAGTAATGTTGTCTGAATTTCATAGGCATTAAGCCGCTAAGTCCCTGGTTCCGCTATGAACAAAAGGAACCAGGGACTTACTGATGTCGACAGGCAGTTAGGTTTACAAACAAGGATGTTGGAAGGGGGCACGGTTGTATGGATAAGGGGGTTGCCTTAACCTTTACGAACTGGATACTTGCTTTCCTACCTATTTTAGTCTTGCTATCTACTATTTTATTATTTAACTGGGGCGCGCCAAAATCAGGAGCCGTTTCGTGGTTTACGGCAGTGTTTATCGGAGTGGTTGCTTTTGGCGGCGATGCCAGAATCTTAGCTTTAGCCAATAGTAAAGGTATGGCGATGGCACTATATGTGTTATTGATTATCTGGGGAGCAGTTTTTCTCTATAACTTCGTTGATAAGAACGGTGCCATCAAAGTAATTGGTGACACTATGATCAAAGTGACGGACGAGAAACTGCTGCAGTGTTTACTTATGTCCTGGTGTTTTGCCAGTTTCATGCAAGGTATTGCCGGCTTTGGCGTACCTGTCGCCGTGGTTGCGCCGATTATGCTGGTCATGGGTTTCCCGCCGGCAGTTGCGGCGGCCACCTGTCTGGTCGGGCATTCCTGGTCAATTAGCTTTGGCTCCATGGGATCTTCCTACTATACCATTCAGCTGGCGACAAAAATTCCCGGCGAGATTATCGGTCCGTGGATGGCTATCTTATTTGCTGTGCCGATTTATGCTACCGGCCTGGCAGTATGCCATATTTATGGCGGGTTGCCGGCGGTGAAGCGCGGGTTGCCGGCAGTACTGATCACCGGTACAGTCATGGCGTTTATGTGCTGGTTCATCAATAAACTGGGCGCAGCCCAGCTGGCCACACTGATTCCGGCGCTTTTTGGCTGCGGCACCATGGCCATTCTGGCCAAAACCATCTATCGTCACGAGGCTGAAGGTACCAAACAAGATGAAGAAAAGCCATATATGGGCTTTAACATGGCATTTTCTCCCTATTATATTCTCATTGCGTTGTGCATTATGACGCAAATCAAATCGATTGCCAACATTTTCAATCCGTATACCTGGGGACTTGATTACCCGGCTGTGACAACAGCGGCCGGCTTTGCTGTAAAAGCTGAGAAAATGTACTCCAAAATCAATATCTTCTCTCATCCGGCGCCATTATTACTATTTGCTGCCTTCTGTGCCTTTCTGATTTTTAAGGCTACCGGCAAGTGGAAAGCGGGTGCTTTCGACGGGGCGCTCAAAGCCACCATCTCCCAATGTGTTCCGACCAGTATCGGGATCACGACGATGGTTATGATGGCCCTGATTATGAACGACACCGGCATGACCAGCTTATTGGCGCAGGGCATAGCAAAATCCACCGGTATACTGTTCCCGGTATTCTCTCCGTTCATCGGTGTTTTAGGAGCCTTCCTTACCGGCAGTAACACCAACGCCAATGTTATGTTTGGCGCGCTGCAATATGAAACAGCCAAAGTATTGGGCATCAGCACGGTCATTATGTGTGCCGTACAGTCTGTCGGCGGCTCGGTAGGCTGCTCCATTGCTCCGTCAAAAGTGTTGATTGGCTCTGCCACGGTAGGCCTGGATGGCCGCGAGAGCGAGGTAATGAACCGGACAATACCTTATTGCATAATCATTTCGCTGCTTGTGGGCATCAATGCCTGGATTTTTGCCTACATGCTATTTAAAGATCTGCCGTAGATCAATAAATCTGCGAATAATGCCAAGGAGGTATTGTCATGAATACAAATCCCGCACCGAATACCAATGTCACGATTGCGCCGGTATCCTGGCGGAAGAAATATCGCGCACCGCTGATGAATGCGGCCTTCTGGGGATTTTGGATCGGTTTTTATCTGGCGCATCAGGGCGGCGTCAGCAATAACAGCGCAATGATTAACTTGTCGTACATTATTTTTACGCTGTCTTGTCTGGTGCCGCTGGTTACCAAGAAATAGTAAATGCTATAAGGGAAATGCCGTTTCTACGGCATTTTCCCTGTTTTATACTGAAGGCAATTTTTTTAATTAAGAGCAACACGGCTTACGCTTTCGCCAGCGGCTCGGCGTCAGCCGTGTTTTCTGTAGACGCCGGTAAGGGAAGGGATACAATGGCTGAAGGGACAAAATCATTTCGGTATGTTCTGAGATGGACGGTTCTGGGCATATCCACCGGCGTGATCGCCGGCGTGGGGGTGGCCGTATTCTTAAAGCTGCTGACCTGGTCTATTGAAGCCTGGACTACGCTAAACTATTACTACTTTTTCTTACCGCTGATTTTACTGCTTAACAACTTGCTGGTTAATCTGTCGACTCACCGGGTAACCGGCGGCAGTGATAAGGTAATTGAGGCCATCCATCAGCGGTATGGCAAAATGCATTTGGCCACAGTACCGGTCAAAATGGCTGCAACCATTCTGACGATAGCTGCCGGCGGGTCAGCCGGTAAGGAAGGGCCGGGAGCGCAAATTGGCGCGACGCTGGCAGCGGCTTGGGCCGGCTTTTTGAAAATCAGTGATGCCGACTGCCGTCAGGTGGCTATCTGTGGATTATGTGCCGGCTTTGCCTGTGTATTCGGTACGCCGGTAGCCGGTGCCATCTTTGGCATTGAAGTGCTGTTTGTCGGCAAACTGCTCTATGATACCATGTATCCGGCGTTTGTCGCCGGCTTGACCGGTTATTTTGTCTGCCGGCTGCTGGCGCTGCCCTATTTCTATTTTCCTATTCATGTTGTACCTAGCAGTCTTTTGGGTGTGCAGGCCATCCTGCTTGGCGTTATTTGCGGCGCAATATCAATTTTTTTCATTAAAGTGATTCACTGGTGCCAGCAGCTCTTTGCTTGCTGGCGCCTGTCGCCCGCTGTCAAGGCCGTTAGCGGCGGTACTCTGCTTGTCCTGATTGGATTTTTTGCCAGCCCGCAGTATCTTGGCTTAGGCTTGGAATTGTTCGAGGCCGGAGTCCAAGGACAACCTGTTGCTGCAACTGCTTTTCTGTGGAAAACGCTGGCTACGGGGATAACGCTGGGCTGTGGCGGGACCGGCGGCATTATTACTCCGGTTATTGTGGTTGGGACTGTTGCCGGCAATCTCTTCGGACAGCTTTGGGGAACCATGGATGTTTCCGTGTACTCCGTCATCGGCATGGCGGCCTTGCTGGCCGGGGCCGTAAACACGCCGGTGGCGGCAGTGATTATGAGCGCCGAGTTATTTGGCAGTGATGTGCTGCCCTATACCGCGATTGGCTGTTTAATCAGTTATTTGATTTCCGGTCACCGCAGTGTTTATCCAAGCCAGATTATCTTTACCGGCAAAGGCCCGTTCCGGTGTGATGACGAGGGGAAAACAGTCAGTTGTGTCCGCGAAGAGGCCAAAACTGCATTTTTACTATTTCCTGCCAGGGTTAAGGCAGGAAGTCGCCGTAGCAAAGAGAATAATTGAATACAGGCAGAGGGAGGGGAGTTTAAAATATGCAAATCAGGAAACTGACATATACGGCGATTTTTATAGCTGTCGGCGTATTATCCGCTCATTTGGTTTATATTCCGGTCGGTGTTGCCAAATGTTTTCCGTTGCAGCATGTAATTAATATTTTGCTTGCCGTACTGTTGGGCACCCGCTATTCGGTTTCGGCAGCGTTTGGGATTGCCCTGCTGCGCAATATTCTGGGGACAGGTTCGATTCTGGCCTTTCCCGGCAGCATGGTTGGGGCAGCGTTGGCCGGCATCCTGTACAAAAAAACCAACAGTATCTGGGGTGCCATGGCCGGCGAAGTATTTGGTACCGGCATCCTTGGCGCCTTATTGGCTTATCCGGTCGCCAAATATTTTATCGGCTCAGCGGCTGGGGCGCTTTTCTTTATTGTTCCTTTCCTGATTAGTACAACCGGTGGCAGTATTATTGCCTATTTTTTATACAAAACGACTATTCCGACAGTTCTGTTCCAAAAGTTTAACATTGACGGACGCCACTGACTGAATTTTTGGCAGCGGTGGTCAGTGAGCCAAGGCCTGCTATTTTTGCTTGGAAATAGCAGGCTTTTTATATTATTGTCAAGGACAAAACCTCATTATGTTTTCAAAAATATGGAAAAGAAGTAATGGATTGCAGGATTTTATTTTTAGACAGCGAATACAATAAGTAATAAATAGAATATTCAGTAACTAGCAATCTGAGGATTCGGCTGGTAGGACCCTCAGATTGGCGGGTTTACTGGGAAACTAATCGGCCTCCCTGCTGTGCATAGGGAGACAGTGCTATCTTTGTTGAGCAGGACGTTCATCCCTTTGACGATTCCTGTTTTTTTGCCGTTTTCCTGTTTTTGCCGTTTCCAGTTTTTGTGCCGTCGCTTTCCTTTGGTCGCAGCTTCAGAACGGCACCTTGTTGAGTTAAATTTAAGACAGGCAGGTGTTATTATGAATGTGCATGCTGAGAATACCATTGATGGCACTCTGGCCGGATGGCTGCGATTTACCGCAACGCTGAAAAGTACCGACAAAAGCTATAAGTATGCTGTCAGATCAGAAATACTGGACTCCTGGATGCGCTGCCGCCAAGCCAAGGTGAACCCTACCGATAACCGTATTCATCACCAATTGGAACATACCAGTCTGCAGGTTATGCTCAGGCAAAACCAGACCCTTATCAAAATTGCCAAACCGTTCATGGAAAATTTGTACCAGATTGTGGCCGGTACCGGTTTTGTCGTGGTGCTGACCGATGTCCGCGGTTATATTATGGAAATACTGGGTGATAAGAACACCCTGCTTAACCCGATAACAGTGAGCTTCTTTCAGGGGGCCAGCTGGAGTGAGGAGGAAGCCGGTACCAATGCCATTGGCACGGCCCTGGTAATAAAAAAGCCAATTCAGGTCTCCGGCTCGGAGCATTATTGCCGCAAACATCATTGCCTGACTTGCTCCGCCGCGCCCATACTTGACGCGCAGGGGAATGTAATGGGCATTTTGGATGTTTCCGGTGAATCGACGGCAGCTCATTCGCATACGCTGGGGATGGTCGTTGCCGCGGCTGAGGCCATCATGGCGCAGTTGAGTATCCGCAAGAAAAATAATGAATTAAAAGTAATTAACAATCGTCTGACAAATATTTTTAACACGATGTCCGACGGCGTAATTCTGATTGATAACAATGGTGTAATCAGTGAACTCAACCCTGTTGCCCAAAAAATACTGGGGGCCGGCTTAAGCGTGGCGAAACCCGGCGTGCAGGTTGAAAGTATTTTGGGTGCGAAACATACCTTTATCCGCAGAATGCTGAAGTGTAAGGAATCCTGTCCCGGTGTGGAAATTATGCTGGACACCAGCCAGGGACTCAGTCACTGCCTGGCGTCCGGCGAGCCGGTCACCGATGAGCAGGGGCTGGTAACCGGCGGCGTTATTATTCTCCGGCCGATAAAACAAATTCAAAGCTTGGTTAACCGTTTTATCGGGCACTATGGAACATTACAGTTCAGTGATATTATCGGGGAAAGTAAAGCGATTCTGGAGGCCGTCCGGATCGCTTCGCTGGCGGCAACCAGCATGTCTAACGTATTGCTCCAGGGGGAGAGCGGCACTGGCAAAGAAATATTTGCCCAGGCTATCCATAACCGGAGCGAACGGCGGGTCGGGCCTTTTATCGCGGTAAATTGCGGCGCCATACCACGCGAGCTCATTGGCAGTGAACTGTTTGGCTATGGCGACGGCGCCTTTACCGGCGCCAAGCGTGGCGGCAAGCCGGGCAAGTTCGAACTGGCCGACGGGGGGACGCTCTTTTTGGATGAAATCGGCGATATGCCGCTGGAGCAACAGGTGGCGTTATTGCGCGTATTACAGGAGCGAAAGGTCACCAGAATCGGCTGTGACAAAGTGATTCCTATCGATGTGAGGGTCATTTGCGCCACGAATAAGCACTTAATGAAAGAAGTGGAAAAAGGAACTTTCCGAAAAGATCTGTACTACCGTCTGGATGTTATCTCCATTACCATACCGCCGCTTAGGGAGCGTTCGGAGGATATTGTGCCCTTGTTTAACCATTTTCTGGAGAAGACGGATAAGGCTTGCCGGGGCCTGGTTGTCAGCCCGGAGGTGATTACGCGGATTGTAAGGTATAACTGGCCAGGCAATGTGCGGGAGCTGCAAAATGTCGTGGAACGGATTGCAAGTCTGACAGAAGGGTCACTCATAACGGTGGCCAATCTGCCGCAGGATATATGCAACTGGCAGCCGGCCGCCACTGCCGAGGTTGCTGTAGCCTATGCCGATGACATCCGGCCGAATACATTCTGCCGGCGGGAGCAGCGGCGGGTTTATCTGGCGGAAAACGAACGGCAGGAAATTGTCGCCTTATTATCCAGTCACCGCGGCAATGTCAGTCTGACTGCAAGATCCATGGGGGTTTCCCGGAACACCCTCTACCGGAAAATGAAACAGTATGCCATCTACAACTAATACATAAAAGTGTCATATAAGTGTCACTTTTATGTGACACTTGTGAACATAACGGAGCAGATATCGGATGAAAAAAAACCAACTGGGCTTTTGACCAGTTGGTTTTTTGCGTTTTAACGCAGTTTGCCGGGTTGGTATGAATCTTGCAATTCATTGGGATAGGCAATGTAACGTTGGCTGTAGTGCGAATGTAGATATGGTTTCAGTTAAGGAGGGCGATCGATGAAAGTAGTTCCCGTATACCAGGCTGAGGGCATGGTTCTTTGCCATGACGTCACCGAAATTGTTCCGGGCAAACGGAAAGGCCGGGCATTTAAGAAAGGCCATGTGATCCGGCAGGAGGATATTGCCAAGCTGTTAACCATTGGCAAAGAAAATATTTATGTCTGGGAAGTCAACGACAAGACACTGCATGAAAATGAAGCGGCTGACAGATTTGCCAAAGCAGTGGCCGGACGGGGTGTAATGCTAAACGAAGCCGCCGAAGGCAAGGTTGAAATCGTAGCCGGCGAGACAGGGTTATTAAAAGTCAATACCGATGCATTGGAGCGGATCAATGATATTGAGCAGATTGCCATCGCTACCCTGCACTCCAATCAGATGGTATATGCAGGCAAAAAGCTGGCCGGCTGTAAGATAGTTCCGCTGGTGATTAGCACGGAGAAAATCCAGAAAATTGAGCAAATATGCGCCGGTTATTATCCGGTTGTGGAAGTAAAGCCACTGCGCCCTTGCCGGATCGGGGTGGTCACAACCGGCAGCGAAGTGTATTATGGCCGCATTCAGGATTGCTTTGGACCTGTGCTCACGGAGAAGTTTGCCCGCTTAGG
Source organism: Bacillota bacterium (assembly GCA_023441125.1). The sequence continues at coordinate 7,119 of JAEZQV010000312.1, read as the reverse complement.
CAGTTCCATTCTGCGGCAGATCTTGGTGCCTGATGATATAACGCTGATTGTGGAAGCCATTCACAGCCTGCTGGCTGAAGGGGCGGATATGATAGTTACCACCGGCGGCATGTCGGTGGACCCCGACGATGTAACGCCGTCCGGCATCCGGGTAGCCGGCGGCCAGATCGTTACTTACGGAGCCCCTACCCTGCCGGGAGCCATGTTTATGCTGGCCTATTTCGGCACCATTCCGGTTCTCGGTTTGCCAGGCTGTGTTATGTATCACAAAAGCACCATCTTTGATCTGGTTGTGCCCCGGCTGTTGGCCGGGGAAGTGCTGGACCGGCAGGATATTAATAAATTAGGGCATGGCGGCTTATGCCTGGTGTGTGAAGAATGCCGGTATCCTGAATGCGGCTTCGGCAAAGGAATTTGATACGAGCGGCAAGTCTGTGCGTATTTCGGAGATGCAGATATCTCCCGAAATATAGAATTTTATCAAAAGGAGACAAGAGCAGATGCAAAAAAAAGTGCTGATCATCAATGGATTGCCCAGAACGCTGATTGTTGATCCCGAAACAAGTCTGGCAAGCGTGCTCAGAGAGCAACTACTGTTGACTGGCTGCAAGGTTGGCTGTAACCAGGGTCAATGTGGAACCTGTTCGATCATTATGGATGGCCGGGTAGTTAGATCTTGCGTTATGAAGATGAAACGGGTGCCTGATGAAGCCCAAATTACCACCATTGAAGGATTGGGAACACCCAACAATCTTCATCCGCTGCAGGTTGCCTGGATGGCGTATGGTTGTGCCCAGTGCGGCTTCTGCAGTCCGGGTTTCATATTGTCAGCCAAGGTCCTGCTTGACGAAAACCCCAATCCCACCAGAGAGAACGTCAGGGAATGGTTCCATAAGAATCGCAATGCTTGCCGGTGCACAGGCTACAAGCCATTGGTGGACGCCGTTATGGCGGCCGCTAAAGTTGTGCGCGGCGAAATACGCGCCGAAGACCTGTTGTATAAGCCTGTTGGCAACAAAATTTACGGCACAACCTATCATCGTCCTTCCGCTCTGCAGAAAGTTACCGGTACATGGGATTTCGGCGCCGATGTCGGGCTGCAGATGCCCCCGGGAACGCTGCGGTTAGCGCTTGTGCAAGCAGAGGTCTCCCATGCCAATATTAAAGGCATTGATACTGCGGCCGCTGAAAAAATGCCTGGTGTATATAAAGTAATTACGCACAAAGATGTCAAAGGTAAAAACCGGATTACCGGCCTGATTACTTTCCCGACGAATAAGGGGGACGGCTGGGACCGCCCCATTCTTTGCGATGAAAAAGTGTTCCAGTATGGTGACGCGATTGCAATTGTCGCCGCCGATACGGAAGAACACGCCAGGGCGGCGGCCAAAGCGGTAAAGGTGGATCTTGAGATCCTGCCGGCCTACATGAACGCACCTGCCGCCATGGCGCCGGATGCCATCGAAATTCATCCCGGTACCCCCAATGTTTATTATGAACAAGGTGTGGTAAAAGGGGCCGAGACCCGGCCGATTATGGCAAATCCTGATGTTGTTGTCGCTGAGGTGGAGACTTACTGCAGCCGTCAGCCGCACCTGCCGCTTGAGCCAGACTGCGGGTCTGCTTATTTTGATGAAGAAGGCCGCTTAACCATTCATTCCAAGAGCATTGCGCTCCATCTGCATCATGCCATGATTGTCGCCGGTATCGGCATCGAACCTGAAAAATGCCGTCTGGTCGCCAATCCGACCGGCGCTACCTTCGGTTATAAGCTCAGCCCGACGAATGAGGCTTTGCTGGGGGTAGCCTGCCTGGCCTGCGACGGCAAACCGGTTTCGCTCAATTTCAATATGTACCAGCAGATTACCTATACCGGCAAACGGTCGCCTGCTCTCGTTAAAACCAGGCTGGCCGCCGATAAAACCGGCAAACTGCTGGCCATGGAAACCGACTGGTGGCTGGATCATGGCCCGTACAGCGAATTCGGCGACCTGAACTTACTGCGCCAGGCTCAGTTTACCGGTGCCGGTTATGATATTCCCAATATTCGCGGCAAGGGCAAATGCGTGTGCACCAACCATGCCTGGGGCTCGGCTTTCCGCGCCTACGGCTCGCCTAAGGCCTTCCTGTCTTCCGAAATTTGCGTCGACGTGCTGGCGGAGAAACTTGGTATGGACCCACTCGATTTCCGCTATAAAAATGTGTACCGCCCCGGAGCTACTACGCCGACCGGGCAGGTGCCGGAAGTATTCTGCCTGCCGGAAATGCTTGATAAGCTCCGCCCGCACTGGGAAGAAGCCAAAAAGCGTTGTAAGGAACTTTCCACACCGGAGAAGAAACGCGGCGTAGGATTGGCAATCGGCATGTATGGCTGCGGGTTGGACGGCCCGGACAGTTCGCATGCCTGGTCTGAACTGACCAGGGAAGGCGTAACTATTGGCAGCTCCTGGCAAGACCATGGTCAGGGCGCTGATCTCGCGTTTTTAACGCACGCCCATGAGACCCTCCGGCAGATGGGGATTACTCCCGAACAGATTAAGCTGGTGATGAACGATATGGCCTTTACCCCGGCCAGCGGTCCGTCCGGCGGCAGCCGGCAAAATGTCATGACCGGCAATGCCACCAGGGTTGCCTGCGAAATGCTGGTCCATGCCATGCGCAAGCCGGATGGAACTTTCCGTACCTATGATGAAATGGTCGCCGAAAAGATTCCCCTGCATTATGATGGGTCCTGGACGGCTTCCATGTGCACGGACTGCAGTTCTGAAACCGCCCAGGGAAATCCGTTCCCCATTTACATGTATGCCGCCTTTATGCCGGAAGTTGAAGTCGATGTGAAGACCGGTAAAGTCACGGTAGTTAAGTTTGTAACTGTTCAGGATATCGGGACGCTTACCAACAAGACTACTTGCGACGGTCAGGTCTATGGCGGTCTGGCTCAGGGCATCGGTCTGGCCCTTACCGAGGACTTTGAAGATCTCAAAAAGCATACCAGTCTTGTTGGCTGCGGGCTTCCCTTCATTAAGGATATTCCGGATGATATTGAAATCATCTACAATATTACCCCGCGGGAACATGGGCCTTATGGTGCCGCCGGCGTAGGCGAAGGCCCGCTGACCTCGCCGCATCCCGCCATTCTTAACGCTATTTATAACGCCTGCGGCGTCCGTATCTTCGCCGTCCCGGCCCTGCCGGAAAAAGTTAAGGCGGGTTTAGAGGCGCTAGCCGCTAAAGAACAAGCCGCCGGCGGCAAATAACATAATGATGTGAGACTAAGCTTCAGGTGGGCCCTCCCATCTGAAGCTAGTCTGACTTATTCGGAACCTTAGTGTAGCGTAGGTTTTTTTGCCCAGACAAGAGCAGTGAGCCAGTTTTTTATACGAGTGGAAAAGGGGGTTCGCTATGGATCAAAAATTACTGCGTCAGCTGGAGGCAAAATGCGTGCAAGAGAATCCACCCGGTTGCACTGCCGGCTGCCCCGTCCATGTTGATGTCCGCGGTATCGTTGATTCCGTCCGTAAGGAAGAATATGCGGCAGGGTTTGCCATGTTTCATAAACTGGTCCCTTTTCCGGGAATCATCAGCAGAATCTGTGACCAGCCCTGTCAGCAGGGCTGCAAGCGTAATGAGCTGGATGAACCGATTTTTGTCAGAGCCCTGGAAAAAATCTGTGTTGATAATAACAACACGTTACCCAAACTGACGGTAGCGCCGCCTAAAGACAAGAGCGTGGCGGTTGTGGGCGCTGGGTTAAGCGGTTTGACAGCAGCCTTTGAGCTTGGCCGCAAAGGCTATAAAGTGGCAATATTTGAAGCAACCGACCGTCTGGGCGGCAGTATCTGGCATATCCCGGAGAGTCGGCTGCCCCGGCAGGTAATTCACAATGACTTGGCTATTTTCGAAAAAATGCCGCTGGCTGTTTACTATAATACGCCTGTTACCGCATTAGACCAGGTTTACGACAAGTATGATGCGATTTATCTGGGAACAGGCTTTGGCTGCGATGCTGGCGCAAACTTCGGCCTGGCTTCAGATGCTGACGGAAATATCGAGATTGAGTTGCTGACGTTGGCAACAAGTCACAGTAAGGTTTTTGCCGGTGGCAGTCTCCGCTTGCGGGCGGGAAGTGCCTCGCCGATAGCTTCCTTGTCAGATGGAAAAATCGCTGCGAACTCAATCGACCGGCTATTGCAAAATGCATCCCTTACTGCCAACCGGACAGGGGAAGGGGCTTTTGCGACTGCGCTTTACACGAATATAACAGGCATCGCCCCGGAACCTATGACAATCGCGGCTGATCCTGAAGGCGGCTACACCCCGGCGGAAGCAGCCCGGGAGGCTAAGCGCTGCTTGTTATGTGAGTGCCTTGAATGCGTGAAGGCTTGCGAATATCTTGCGCACTACCATTCATATCCCCGGCGGTATGTCCGCGAGGTATACAATAATCTATCGATTGTGATGGGCATTCACCGGGCCAACAAAATGATTAACTCATGCAGCCTGTGCGGTCTGTGTGAAAAACTTTGTCCGGGTAAGCTGAATATGGGCGAGATCTGCCAGCAAGCCCGCCAAATTATGGTGAAGAAAGGGAAGATGCCGCCGTCCGCCCATGAATTTGCCCTACGGGATATGGAGTTTAGTAGTAGCGATAAGTTTACGCTGACGAAGCATCAGCCTGGACATACGGCGAGTGAGCTGGTATTTTATCCCGGCTGTCAGTTAGCCGCATCGTCACCTGACTATGTCAGGCAGATCTATCATTATTTGTGTGCCACAATGACCGGTGGTGTGGGCCTAATGCTGGGATGCTGCGGAGCGCCGGCTGCTTGGGCCGGACAAACGGCATTGTTTCAGGCAACAATGCAAGGTTTAGAGGAAGGCTGGCGCGGCCTGGGAAGTCCCAAAGTCATAACGGCCTGTCCGACCTGCTATAGCCTGTTCAGACAGCATTTACCGGGCATGCCGCTGGAGAGCCTCTGGACCGTATTGGATTGCAGCGGGTTGCCGGCAGGTAACCCGCCTGTTCAGGGAGCGAAAAGGCTGGCTATCCATGATAGCTGTACCACACGATATGACGCTGCGATGCAGCATAGTATAAGAAATTTGTTGCTGAAATTGGGATATCAATTTGAAGAGTTGCCTTTAAACCGTGATAATACCGTGTGCTGCGGCTATGGAGGCTTAATGATTTATGCCAATAAAGAGGTTGCGCATAAAGTAATAAATAGAAGAATTACGGAAAGTGAATTGGATTATCTGACCTATTGCGCTATGTGCCGGGATAACTTTGCCGGGCAAGGCAAACGGGCCTATCATTTGCTGGATTTGATTTTTGGCAATGCCAATGACGGCGCTGCCGTCAGGGGAAGCCCGGGTTATTCCGAACGGCAGGAGAACAGAGCCAGGTTAAAAACGTCACTGTTGCGTGAAGTCTGGGGTGAAGTAGTGAGCGAGAAGCCTGCGGCTGTAAACGTTGTCATTCCGGAGCGTGTCTTGCGGGTTATGGAAGAGCGGATGATTCTTGTTGATGATGTTACGCAAGTGATTGCCCATGCCGAAAGTACCGGCAACAAACTGCAGAACGCCGAAAAAGACTGCTACATAGCTTATTTCCAGCCGGCTAATGTTACCTACTGGGTAGAATACCGGCCGCAGGGGGATGGCTTTGTCGTGCAGAATGCATATTGTCACAGGATTCAAATTACCGGCTAATGGGAGGGGCAGATGAGCAACTTGACAGGACAGCAACCAGTCAATATTGTTTGTGTGGCATGCGGGATTCAGTTGACGCTTGGCAAAGTAACTCTAGCTTATCTTGGCAGCAGTTTCCCCGTGGAACTGTATCGCTGTTCGCAGTGCGGGTTAGTGTACATTCCGGAAGAACTGGCCAATGGTAAAATGCAGCAAGTGGAAGCTGCCTTGGAGGATAAATGATGCTTCACGAGCATCCGGGTGGTTTGGCGTTAACAAAACGGCTGATTGATTTTTGTTTGTTTTTACCTGGCGCCAGAGTGCTTGATATCGGTTGCGGTACCGGCACGACCGTTCAGTATCTGCAGGCTGTTTGCCGGCTACAGCCAATCGGGGTCGATTTAGCCGAGAGTCGTTTGGCACAGGGGAGAAGCTGTTCGCCCGGCCTGGCATTAATCCAGGCGGCAGGGGAAAGTCTGCCTTTTGCCGACGCCGCCTTTGACGGGGTGGTCGCAGAATGCAGTCTATCGGTTATGCAGAATCAGGCCAAAGTCTTGGCAGAAATCAGCCGCGTGCTTGTGCCCGGAGGCAAACTGGCCATTACGGATATCTACTTACCCGATTCGGACCGTTCAGCAGGTTATTTAAATACCAGGCAATTGACAACGATGCTTGAGCAAATCGGCTTTACCAGCATTATTTGGGAAGACCAGTCGACTTTTTTACGTGAATTCGTTGCCCGCTACATTATGGAGCATGGCGCAATGGAAGACCTGTGGCCGTGCAGCCCGCTTCCCAAGAAAAAATTAGGGTATTTTTTACTAATCGCTGAAAAAATGGCAACGAAAGGATGAAGTGCTTTGGCAAAGACAACCTGTCCGCGCTGTGGTAAAGAATTAGCCGGTAATGCACCCTTGTATCAATGCTGCCGCTGCTTTACCGTGTATTGCAAGACCTGTCAGGATACCAATGAGGGGCGGAGCTGCCCGCAATGCAGAATGGGGGCACGCCTAATACTTTCAGCGGCCAAATGAGACGGCGGAGGGGTCTGATATGAAAGAAGATAATTCTCTGCTTGATAAAATCGAGGCAGACTGGATTGAAATTGAGGTAATCGACAAAAATACCGGCCGGCTGTTTCGCCGGCATTTGCCGGTAGGCTATCTGGAAACCGATAATGGTATCGCATTAAGTGGTGAAACGCTGGCTGGCAATCCCGTGCAAATCAATTTTCTGTCGGCAGCGGCACTGGCTAAAATAAACGACCTGTTGGGAAAAGGCCCTGATCAAGCCCGCTGTGGGGCGAAAGAGGGTGAGGCTGATGTTTAACACACTGCTATCGGCCCTGGATACTGGCGGCAGCGTTGACGTCTTAACGGTGATTGACTGTACACCGGCAGACTATACCCAAATAGGGCAGATCATCAT
>JAEZQV010000247.1 GCA_023441125.1 Bacillota bacterium | reverse complement strand
GCTCCCGGTCAAGTACCCGCCCCTTCTTGAGAACTTCGCCAATAAGCTTCAGCCGGTCTTCCGGTGAGACATGAAACTCGGGTGCTTTTCTGCCAATCGCTTCTTGCGGTGCTACGCCAAATAATTCAGCAGCAAGCTGGTTGATATATACAATAGTGTGATCTGCCAGCCTGGTAACCACCAGCGGCAGAGGCGCCCCATCCACCATCTGGCGGAATCGTTCCTCACTCCTGCGCAGTTCCTGCTCCTGCTGACGGTTGTACAGTACTACGGCATATAACTCGCCCAATCTTTTAGCAATTTTCAGGTCAGCCTCGGTGTAATCCTGGGGCGAATTTGCCAAAGCAATCTGCCCCATCAGCCTGCCGCCAAAACTGACCGGTACCGATAGGAAGTTTTTCAATGGCAAGTGCCCGTCCGGCAAACCCTGTGCCGCCGGATGAGCTGCCGGGCTGTTGGTAAAAAAGGCCTCCCCGGTATTAAGGGAATGTCCCCACAGGCCATGGTATAAATGATGCGGTTCGTTAGGCAAAGCGTACAGGGCGGCTTCGACAGTACAGCCTTTGGCCCGCATTTCCGTCAATGTGTTACTGATATGAGCACAGGTTTTAGGGTCGATTGAAGAAACAAAGCCTTGCTGGCTCGCAGTCAACAACCTGGCTTTATTCAAAACTAACTGACATATCTCGTCGAGGGTAGTAACCGGACTAATAATAGCAGAAGATAATTCTGCCAGTGCTGCATTCAGCTTACTCTCTTGTTCCTGATCGTCTGTCATTTTTGCCAATTCGTCCACCGTAACCCCTTCTTTTTCAGCCATTTTTACTTTATCAAGACAATATAATCTACTCTTCTCTGCGCAGCATTTCCTGTTTAAGAAATAATCATTTTCTATATTATACCAATTGCTAATTAAGGATACAACAGAACCGTCCCTGCTGTATCTTGGCTGGATACAGAAAAGGTTGCCTGCACGGCAACCCCTTTGTGCTTTATAGTTTTTTTCCAAACCACTTCTCATAGATTTTATCATACTCGCCATTTTGCTTAATTTCATCAAGTGCCTGGTTAATTTTAGCCATCATTTCTGTATTGTCTTTTTTCACGGCAATGCCGCAGTATAAGGCCCGATGGATATCACCTACCATTTTAGCGTCTTTTGCCCCGCCGCCATTCTTCAAGTAGTACGCATTTACCGGCACGCTGTTAACCACGGCATCCACGCCGCCGGCCTTCAACTCCAAATTGGCTTCCGAAGTATTGTTAAACTCGCGAATACTGGCATTGGGCACTTTTTTCGCTTCAGCAGCACCGGTTGTGCCAATTTGCACACCAATCTTTTTACCCTGCAGGTCATCCCAGTTTTTTATCGTGGTATTATCGGCCCGTACTAATATATTCTGGCCTGATTCATAATACGGTTTAGAAAACAGAACATTCTTCGAACGCTCTTCAGTTATTTGCATACCGGAAACTATAGCATCAATGGTGCCGGCATTTACCGCCGGGATCAGTCCGTCAAACTGCGTACTGACAATCTGCGGCTCATAGCCGGCTTTGGTAAATACCGCCTTAGCCAGATCAATGTCAAAGCCAACATACTCCTGAGTTTTTTCATCCTGAAATTCAAAAGGCGGAAAAGTGGTTTCCGAGCCAATCTTAACAATTTTTTTACCGGAATCAGCGGGTGCCGCCTGCTTTTGTTGACCACAGCCGGCAAGCAGCGCTAATGACAGTAAAAAAACCGCTACTACACCATACACTCTTACTTTCTTCAGCATATACGCGCCTCCTTTAGTTAGTTAAAATGATAACGTTGTAAATATTATTACACATTACGTGCGGCTATGCAACTGTTATATGAATATTATTCTCTCGCCACGCTGTCCGCGCTTGTAAGGATACTTTTAATTTTGGCAGTATTTACTGCCGTTCCTTACCGTATAGGCTGATTGGCCAAAGCAGCCACTTTATAGCAAGTATAAAGAGCATACCGGCAATTACCCCGTATACGGCATACGGCCCCGCGCTGTCGTTCAGTGCGAAGCTCAGCAGCGGGCCCACTGCCGCACCAATATCAATGGCCAAGGAATACGCCGTCATAAAAGTCTTTTGCGAGAAGCAGGCGGCGACATCACAGGCAATGGCGTCGATAACCGTTGTTAAGATGGTTGCTGTTAACAAAATAGCCAAAATGAGCACTAACCACAGGCCCAGCGGCAGTTGCAGCGGCACCAGCAGGAAAAATACAGCGGCGGCAGCAAACGTACTGATTAAAATACCGCGGCGCCCCAGCGTGCCGTCGGACATTCTGCCGACCCATGGCGCCAGCCACGGTTCCCAGCCCCAGCGCAAGGCTTGCAATACTCCGGCCAGCGAGGCGGCGCCGACAACGGCGGCGCCAACCCGGATGGTAGACGAATTATGGGTTTGGATTAAATAACTTAAGGTTGCCGTAAATGCGCCTTGATAAATCAAGGCAATAGCCAGGCCGGTAACTAAGGTCCACCAAACACTGGCGTTGGCCAGCGCTGCCAGCTCCACAGGCTGGTTTTCCGCCCGCACCGGCGGAGCGGCAGCCGGGATTAGCCGGAAGGTAAACGGAATTGCCAGGAACGTTACGGCTCCAAAAAAGATTGCTGTGGTATTAATGCCAAAACGGTCGGCCAAATAGCCGCCGATAAGCATGCCGCCGAGGCTGCCCAGGCGGTACAAGCCGTTGTACATTCCCATATAATAGCCACGGTTGCTGTCGCCGGCCACTTCAAGGATAGTAAAATACGCGCCCAGGCGCAAAAAGGTCCAGGCAACTCCCCAGACGCAACGCAATATCAGCCAGAGAATAAACCCTTTACATACCGCGTACGACAAAGTCGTGGCCGTAGCCAGCAGGCCGGCAAACAGGACGCCGGTCCGGCTGCTCATTTTGCCATATAGCCAGCCGACCAGCGGGTTTAAGGGTAACCTTACCAGCCGGTTGACAGAGAGCAGAATGCCCACTTCCCATAAGGAGGCCAGGCCTACCTCCTGCCAGTGAACCGGTAACACGACATATAACATAGAGTCGCCGAGCAAGCAAGCCGCGGTAAGTAATGCGATGACAATAACAGGTTTTCGGGTTGGCGCTGTCGGATTGTTCAATAGTGGTCCCTCCTGAGGTATAGGTACAAGTTGTTTTTATACTCGCTCTGTGTTAATTTTAAATATAGAAGTTTATTTTGTAAATCAAATTAATTAGTTGCATAATATTAAAGAATTCTATATTTAGGAGGAAACAGCTGTGAACTTCCTGGGAATTGAAGCCTTTCTAGCGATTGTGCAGACACATAATCTTAAAAGAGCTGCCGAGTTATTACACCTGACGCAGGCTACCATTAGCTACCGGCTAAAAACCCTGGAGCAGGAAATGGGAGCTGTTCTGGTTGAACGCGGTAAAGGTGTGCAAACCATTACGCTCACCCCGTTTGGCGAGAGTTTTGTCAATATTGCCGAACGCTGGAATGCACTAAAGCGGGAAACCGAAATCTTACAGGCCAGCGGAGTACAAGTAAGCCTGGCGGTGGGCGGCTCGAACAGCCTGAATACCTATGTTCTGCCGCCGCTTTACCGGGCCCTGTGTCAGCACCGGCCCAAGCTGCGGCTGCAGTTTTGCACCCAGCATTCCCTAGAACTGTATGATACCCTGGAGCGCCGGGAGATCGATGTTGCCTTTGTCAAGCTGGCAAGAACGGTCCCCAATATATTGGCTGCTCCTTTTTTCACCGATGAGATGGTATTGATCCGGCGGGCTACACCGGAAAACTGCGGATTGGGGCAGGTCCATCCGACCGAACTGAAGTCTGAACACGAAATATATATGAATTGGAGTCCGTCTTATCAGATTTGGCATGACCGCTGGTGGGACCCCTTTAGTCCTTCCCGTGTCCGGGTGGATACGGCCAGTCTGATATTTTCTCTCCTGGAAGACAGCAAGCAGTGGAGCATTACGCCTAAATCAGTAGCTACAGCCTTTGTCCAATCCGGTCATTGCACCATTCAGCAGCTTGCCGATCCGCCGCCGGCCAGAATTTGTTATAAGCTTACCCATAAGTACCCCAAAACAACAGTGAGTAAAAGCCTTGCCATTTTGGACGGCTATCTTGAGCTGCTGTACCGGCAATGCTTGCCGCTGACTTCGCCTTTGTAACTAACCTGATACCTAGTTCTCAGTTGCCCTATAAGCCCAAAGACCTGCAAAAAATTCGCAGGTCTTTGAGCTTCAAAACAAACGCCCCCATTTTTCGCTGGCGGGGTTAGAAGGAATATTGAATATTGCCGTGGATATAGGTGCCAATCAACGGCACATCCTCATCTTTCTTGTTGAAAATATTATCAATGCCAAGCTGCAGCTTGTGATGGTCGGACAGCTTCTGCGACATGGCTACATTCCAGACAGCGTAGGTTTTGTCTCCGCCCGGCGAGACCAGGTATTTGTCGAAGGCCTGGGCCTGCAGGCTGGCGGTAAACCCTTGCAGATCATGGTAAGACAGCCCCGACACCAGCATCTGCCGGGCCCGGTTTTGCAGCCGCTGCTTGGTAATATCATTGACGGCATCCAGATAAGTATAACTGTTTGTCCAGGCTAGCCGGTCGGACAAGGCATAGGTAAGTTCCGCCTCTACCCCCTGAATGGAGGCTTTGCTGATATTTTGATACTGCCTGTTGGTCCCGACGGTGGTAACCAGGTCAATCATGTCGGTAACGTCATTGTTAAAGAAGGTCAGTTTGCCGGATTTTTTGTGCCAGTCTTTTTCGATTGAGATATCATAGGAGTTGGAAGTCTCAGATTTCAAGTTCGGATTGCCCTGTTGGCTTGCTGCCTTCTGATAGAGCTGATTGGGTGTCGGACTGCGAAAACCCTGGGCAACATTAAATTTCAGGCGGGTGTCCTGGTTCATTTTATAGGTAAGCCCCAGTTTAGGGCTAACATTGCTCTCAAACTTGTTGCTGTCATCATATCGTACCGCCGTTACCGCCAGTAATTTGTCGCTGATATTCCATTCGTCCTGCAAATAAGCCGCCGAATAATTGAGATGGGCGGTTGAGCCTTTCACAACCTGTCCGTCGGGACGGACAACGGTAAAATAGCCTTCCTTCGTGTCAACGGCCGTCCCCCGAAAGGTTTCCGGCCGGTATTCAGCCCCAAAGGTCAGCCGGTGCTGCGGATTTAAGGTTTGGGTTAAGCGGCCTTCATACATATCGATTGTCCGTTTGGCTCTCACCCAATTCGTAAGGGCCTGACTCGAAGCATCGTACTGATCAAGACTTTTGTCCATTACCGACCGGTAATACCGCAGGAACAGTTCCTGGTCGGCCGTTTTCTTGCTGTAGGCCAGCGATTGTTCGTCCCGCTCAACATAATCCCGGGATTTTGTTAGGACAGTCCCCGGTTTCACATACTCATATGTTGCTTCCTCGGTATAACCCTTTGACAAGCTAAGAGTTTCCGTCGCCGACAGACGGTAATCAATGACGGTATTGATATTTTTGCGCGTGCCGTACGGTTCAAACGTCAAACCATTGCTTTTGAACAGGGCATCATTTTCGATCTGCGAGCCGGAGATTCTCACCGCGAATTTCCCTAT
>JAEZQV010000243.1 GCA_023441125.1 Bacillota bacterium | reverse complement strand
GGCCAGTAAAGATCTGTCAGATACCTCGGTCGGATCGCCGGTTGACGGCCGGATTGGCGTTGGTGAATTAAGTGTCGGCGCTTATGTTCAGGCCGGCAGCACGGTGCTGGCCACTGTCTCCACCGTGGACCCCATCCAGGTAAGCTTCAGCATGAGTGAAAATGAGTATCTGAAATTCGCCCGTTTGGGCAATTCCCCGGATGCCTGGGGACAAAACCTTAAGCTGATTCTTAGTGACGGCAGTGAGTATCCGCTGACCGGCCACCTCGAGCAGGTGGACCGCGGGCTGGCCAACCAAACCGGTACGCTGGCTATGAAAGCGGCTTTTGCCAATCCGAAGCAATTACTGGTGCCCGGGATGTTTGCCAAGATCGTGGCGGTTGGGGAAACCCGGCAGGGGGCACTGCTTATCCCGCAGCGGGCAGTACAGGAAATGCTGGGCAAAACTTTTGTCACGGTTGTCGGCGCCAACAGTGAAGCAGTCAGCAAACCGGTAAAATTAGGGCCGAAAGTAGGCAATCTGCAGGTTGTTGAGGAAGGAATCACCACTCAGGATGTGGTGGTTGTCGAAGGCTTTGCCAAAGCACCGCCGGGATCAGCACTCCAGGTTACCATGGTTGGGCTGAACGATCTCGCTATCCCGGTAGCTAAGTAGGGGGCGGCATTATGGCACTATTTTTTATCAAACGTCCCATTTTTGCAATTGTTATCGCCATTCTTATCACGCTGGCCGGCGGCATAGCCGCATTTAATCTGCCGATTGCCCAATATCCGCAAATTACGCCGCCCCAGGTCAGTGTCAGCACCTCCTATACCGGGGCGAATGCGGATGTGGTGGAAAAGACAGTGGCTCAGGTTATTGAACAGCAGGTCAACGGTGTTGAAGGCGCCGTTGCCATGAGCTCCACCAGCGCCGATTCCGGCCGGTATTCGCTCAACGTCAAATTCGAACTGGGAGAGAATCCGGATATGGTGACCATGTACACCCAGAACCGGGTGGCGCAGGCCAATGCCGGGCTGCCGCAGGATGTACAGCTTAACGGGGTAACGACCCGTAAGGTCTCCCCGGATACGGCGCTGTATTTCAGTTTGGTTTCTCCCAGTGGCGCGTATGACAGTGTGTTTCTTAAAAATTACGGCAGTATCAATATTATTGATGACATCCGCCGCGTCAAAGGCGTTGGCGATGTTAGTGAATACGGTTCCGATTTCAGCATGCGTATCTGGCTCAAACCGGATAAGCTGGCCCAGATGGGTATAACGGCTGCCGATATCAGCAATGCCATTAAAGAACAGAACGTACAGGCGCCGGCCGGTACCATCGGCCAGCTGCCGTCGGTGCCGCAGCAGGAATTTCAGTATACAGCCAGCGTCCAGGGGCGTCTGGTCACCGAGGATGACTTTAGAAAGGTAATTATCCGCTCCCAGCCGGACGGTTCGGCCATTCGTTTAGGCGATGTTGCCACGGTTGAACTGAGTGCCAAAGATAACACTTTTAAAAGCAGCTTTAACGGTGATGATTCCGTGGTTTTTGCCGTTCAATTAACCACCGAGGCCAATGCGCTGCAAACAATTTCCGGTGTAAGAGAGGTTATTGAGGATGCGGCCAAGCGTTTTCCGCCGGGTATGGAATACCGGATTCTTACTGATAATACCAAATATATCAGTGAATCTATCGAAAAAGTTTTGCATACCTTCCTGGAAGCGTTGTCATTGGTTTTGATTATTGTGTATTTGTTCCTGCAAAATTGGCGCGCCACCCTGATTCCCATGCTGGCGGTGCCGGTTTCCCTGATTGGTACCTTCGGCGCCTTTGTGGTGCTGGGATTTTCCATCAATACCCTGACCCTGTTTGCAATGGTGCTGGCCATCGGTTTGGTCGTGGATGACGCCATTGTTGTGGTTGAGGCGGTAGAACATCACATGCGTTACTCCAGACTCGATCCGAAAGATGCCACTGTCCGGGCCATGCAGGAGGTTTCCGGACCGGTTATTGCGATTGCTTTTGTACTGGCGTCTGTTTTTATTCCGGTTGCTTTTTTCGGCGGAACAACAGGGGTCTTGTATAAGCAATTTGCCTTAACAATCGCCGTATCCATGGCTTTGTCGGCCATTGTCGCCCTGTCCCTGACCCCGGCGTTATGCAGCATGCTGCTTAAGCCCTATACCGGTGAAGCCCGTACCGGCATCATGGGGCGATTTTTTGACCGTTTCAACAATTGGTTTGAACGGGTAACCGAAAATTATTCCAACGGTGTCCGGCATTCCATCCGCAGGGCCGGCCTGTGGGGTGTGGGCCTGGCTGTTATTTTCATCCTGTGTGTCGGGATGCTGCGCATCATTCCTACTACCTTTGTTCCTAACGAGGATCAGGGGTACCTATTTTCCGTTGTCAGCCTGCCGGAAGCGGCCAGTATGAACCGTACCCGGGCCGTGGCCAAACAGGTTGGCGAGATCTACCGCTCCCTGCCGGGAGTGGACGCTACCATGGAAATTGCCGGCTTTGACATTCTGGCCGGCGGTCAAAAGTCGAACGGGGCGATGGCTATCGCTTCCTTACGGCCGTGGTCTGAGCGGACTACGCCGGAAACGCAGATAAGTGCCGTTCTCGGCCAGGCTATGGCTAAGGTAAGCAATATTCCGGAAGCTACCGTGTTCGCTTTTAACCCGCCTGCCTTGCCGGGGATTGGCTCGGTTGGCGGCCTGACCTTTATGATTCAGGACCGGGGCGGCTCCAGCCTGGAAGAAATCAATAACGTCTCCCAGCAATTCATTGCCGCCGCCCGGAAGCGGCCGGAAATCAGCATGGCCCAATCCAGTTTCCGGGCCGACACTCCGTCCTATCGCTATGATATAAACCGGGAGAAGGCTAAGGCGCTGGGCGTACCTGTCCAGGATATTTTCACCGCGCTGCAAACCTTCCTCGGCGGTGTGCAGGTAAATGACTTTAACCGGTTTGGCCGCACTTACAAGGTTATGCTGCAGGCCGAGCCGGAATTCCGCGCCGATGTGGACGCGACCCGCTTCTTCTATGTGCGGAGTTCCGCAGGAACTATGGTACCGCTGAACACCCTGGTTAACCCGGTGCCGACCAGCGGCCAGACCTTGATTAAACGGTTTAACGGCTATCCGGCTATGCAAATCAATGCTACTGCCGCCCCCGGCTACAGCTCGGGCCAGGCTATGCAGGCGCTGGAAGAAGTGGCGGCGCAGGTTCTGCCCAAAACCTTTACCTATGAGTGGGCTGACTTAAGCCGCGAAGAAAAAATCTCCAGCGGGCATGCGCCGGTGATCTTCGGTTTTGCCTTGTTGTTTGTATTCTTGTGTCTGGCGGCTTTGTACGAAAGCTGGAATATTCCCTTTGCCGTCCTGCTATCGGTGCCGAGCGGCATTTTGGGCTCAACCCTGCTGCAGTATGCCCGGGGCCTGGAAAATAGCATCTATATGCAAATTGGTTTGGTCATGCTGATCGGTTTGGCGGCCAAGAACGCCATCCTGATCGTTGAATATGCCAAAGTCAGGACCGATAAAGGCATGGACCCGGTGCAGGCGGCCATTGAGGCTTCCAAGCTCCGGTTGCGGCCCATTCTGATGACTTCCCTGGCCTTTATTCTGGGTTGTATACCGCTGGCGATTTCCACGGGGGCCGGTGCTGCCGCCCGGACTGCGCTGGGGACCACGGTAGTCGGCGGCATGTTTATGGCCACCAGCCTGGGTATCTTCCTGGTGCCTGTATTATTTGTGGTGATCGAATATGGAACCGCAAAACTCAAAGCATTTAAAACCAGGCGTGCCGGTTAGCCGGCTGCGCAGCGGCTGAATTTAGCCAACCGACAACAGCACATGTACGGCAAAAGGCTACTGTCCATCCGGTCAGTAGCCTTTTCCATCGACAAGTTATTGTAAGCAGCGACAATCAGCCTGGCGTAAGAAATATTTTGCCTGCAGGTATAAATAAGCAAGGGAGATCTGATAAAATAAGGTAAAAGCATAAGCATAGCGAGCCGGGGGTATACAGGCCAGCGCAATGCGGGGAGGGAACGGCATGCTCGAAAAAGTGGATTTAAAAAAGAAGGTCAGCAAAGCGGTATATAAGAGTATGATTGACGAACTGCAGGACAAACTGGGTGAGCTGCAGCGCCAGGCCAGGGACCGGGACATCCCGGTGCTGATCGTTTTCGAAGGCTGGGATGCTGCCGGGAAGGGTACTCTTATCAATGAACTCATTTTGTCCCTCGACCCGCGCGGCTTTAATGTTTACTCCTGCGGTGAAGGCGGGGAAGAAGCCCTTATGCGGCCCTTCTTCTGGCGCTTTTGGCGTAAAATCCCCCGGGCCGGACGTATGGTCATTCTTGACCGCAGCTGGTATAACCAAATTCTGGCCGACAGGGCGGACAACAGCGCCGGCCGACAGGAAACACAAAAAGCATTGCACGACAGTCTGGCTTTTGAACGGCAATTGTCTGACGACGGAACGCTAATCATTAAATTTTTTCTGCATATCAGTGAAAAAGAACAGCGCAAAAGACTGGAAAAATTAGAACAGGATCCCCATACTGCCTGGCGGGTTACCGAGGCCGACTGGGAGCACCATCGCCATTACAAGCAGTATTTGCTGGCCATTGAGGAAATGCTGCAGCAATCCGATGCCGAGTGTGCGGCCTGGACCATCGTGGAAGCGCATGACCGGCGGTATGCTTCGCTAAAAATACTGACTACTGTTAGCGAAGCCATGGAAAAACGCATTACCAATATTCAGCCGGCCTGTGCGCTACAACCTTCCGGCCCAGCCGTCAAACCCTTGGTCAATTCGGCACTGGCCAAAATATTCACGTCATCTATTCTGGCCGGCATTGATCTGAGCAAAACGATAAAGACCAGCGAATATGAAAGCGCCATGAAAACATACCAGACCAGGGTGCGGGAACTGGAACACATTATTTACAGTAAACGCATACCGGTTATTGCTGTGTTTGAAGGCTGGGATGCCGCCGGCAAAGGCGGCGCCATCCGGCGGCTTACGCAAAATATGGACCCGCGCGGTTATACGGTACTACCGACAGCCGCTCCCACGGCGGAGGAACAGGCTCATCACTATTTATGGCGCTTTTGGCAGAATGTGCCCAAGGCCGGGCATATCGCCATTTTTGACCGCAGCTGGTATGGGCGGGTACTGGTGGAACGGGTTGAGGGGTTCTGCCGGGAAACTGAGTGGCGGCGAGCGTACAAGGAAATTAATGAAATGGAAGAGCAGTGGGTGGATTTTGGCGCGGTGGTGGTAAAATTCTGGCTGCACATTGACAAGGATGAACAGCAGCGGCGGTTTGAGGAACGCATGGCCAACCCGGGCAAACAGTGGAAAATCACCGGCGAAGACTGGCGCAACCGGGAAAAATGGGAATTATACGAACAGGCTGTTGACGAAATGTTTTTTCGTACCAGCACAACCTTCGCGCCCTGGACGCTGGTGGAGGCCAATTCGAAGGAATACGCCAGAACCAAGGTCATGCAGACGGTAATAGCTGCTATCGAAACCAAGATCTAGGCCAAATAAACAGCCAGGATGCGGTTGCATCCTGGCTGCTGTTAGCGATAGCCTTCTTTATCACGGTTTTTAAATTTATCCCACAGAAAACGCCCGGCCATGAAGAGGGCGGCCAGCAGCATGACGTTGAACATCATACCCAGCAAGCTGGCAAACAGGCCCGAGTG
>JAEZQV010000240.1 GCA_023441125.1 Bacillota bacterium | reverse complement strand
TGTTTAAAGACGGGCAACTGGCAGCGGAAAACGGCCGCTCCCTGTTTATGAACTTTTTTGTCGACGATAAAGCGGTACGCAATACCCTGGCCCTGGGGGCAATCACTCCCGACAAGCTGCGTTTGCCGGCCCGGTCTTCGCTGGCCAGGGTGATCGGCCTGGTACCCCGCCAACTGGTCACGACAGCCTTAGAACTGCCTGTGCCGGTCGTCGGGGGAGAATTTGTGGCTGATGCCGGTCAGGACATTGTCAAACTGGTGGTCTGGGAACGGCATAAGGGCTCCGGCCGGGCCGGGGTAGGCCTGCTGCAGGGACTGGGACTGAAGCGGGGGGCCATTGCCTCGACTATTGCCCATGACTCGCACAATCTGGTGGTGGCGGGAACCACGGATGCCGCTATTATGCTGGCCATAAAGGCCATTGAGCATATTCAGGGCGGGCTGGCCATTGTGGACGAGAAGGAAATTCTGGGAATGCTGCCATTGCCGCTGGCCGGGCTGATGACCGACCGGGATATCGGTGAAGTACGGCAGCAGCTGGCTATTCTTCATCAAATTGCCCGCAGTCTGGGAGTAAAGCCGGACTATGATCCCTTTATGACCCTGGCTTTTTTGAGCCTGCCGGTGATTCCCGCCTTAAAATTGACCGATGCAGGCCTGGTAGATGTTACGGCCTTTCAGCATGTACCGGTATCGGTATAAGACAGGCGGCAGACTGCAAGTAAGGTGAACCGAATGTGAATACGAACGCGAGGGGATGTTAAAGTGACAGATAATACGCGTCATCCGGTTGATGAAATGTTGCCGGCCGGGCAGTTGTTTATTTATGGTCTGCAGCACGTACTGGCCATGTATGCCGGTGCGGTTGCTGTCCCGCTCATTATTGCCAACGCTATCGGCCTAACGAAAGAACAGCTGATTTTTCTTATTAACGCCGACTTGTTTACCTGTGGCATCGCCACCCTGATCCAGACGCTGGGATTAGGCAATATGGGCATCCGGATTCCCATGATTCAGGGCGTTACCTTTGCGGCGGTTACACCCATGATCATCATCGGTAAAACCCACGGCATGACGGCTATCTATGGAGCAATTATTGTCGCCGGGATCGTCACTTATCTGGTGGCCCCCTATTTTAGCAAACTCATCCGCTTTTTTCCGCCGGTAGTTACCGGTACGATCATTACCATTATCGGCGTGACGTTGATGCCGGTCGCGGTCATGTGGGCGGCCGGCGGCAACCCGGCAGCCCCTAATTTCGCCAGTCCGGAAAACATTGCCCTGGCGTTTGTCGTCATGATCCTGGTCCTGTTTTTCTATAAGTACTTTACCGGTTTCTTAAGTAACATTGCCGTACTCTTAGGGTTGATCTGCGGTACAATTATCGCTATTCCCCTGGGAATGGTCAACTTTAGCCAGGTTGGGACAGCCGGCTGGCTTGGCATTACCACGCCGTTCTGGTTTGGCTTTCCCACGTTTGATGCGGCCTCCATTGCCGCAATGGTACTGGTTATGCTGGTGGTCATGACCGAAACGACCGGGGACTGCATCGCCATTGGTGAAATTATTGAAAAACCCATTCACAAGGAAGATCTGGCCAGATGCTTGCGCGCCGACGGCTTCTCCACCATGCTGGGCGGGATCTTAAACAGTTTTCCCTATACGGCGTTTGCCCAAAATGTTGGGCTGGTAGGCCTGACCCGCGTAAAAAGCCGCTTTGTTGTGGCCGCCGCCGGCGCCATTTTGATGGCCTTGGGCCTTATCCCCAAACTGGCGGCTGTAATCGCGGCCATCCCGCATCCGGTGCTGGGCGGGGCCGGCATTGTCATGTTTGGCATGGTGGCCGCCAGCGGGATAAAGACTTTGTCCAAGGTCAGCTTTGACGGCACGCACAATATCATGGTGGTTGGCATCAGTATCGGTATCGGCATGATTACGCTGGCCGTTCCGAAATTCTATAACGGCTTTCCCGACTGGCTGCAGGTAATTTTACACAGCGGGATTACCGCTGGCAGCCTGGCGGCTATCCTCTTGAACCTTCTTTTAAACGGCAGCGCGGCAGCCCAGGATGTTACCGCGTCGGTGGCCGGTCAGAAAGGAGTTTCGGCAAACAAGTAGAAGAAAATCATAACCGGCTTAGCATCGCCTGGTGTCTTAGGACACCAGGCTGCGGCGGTTAGGGAGAGTGTACGCCAACGGCGGCGTGAGCGCGCGGGGGTGGGGCAAGCAGCCAAGTGTTGCTCGCGGCCCGGCTTGCGAAAAACTGTAGTGGATTTTCCATAGCAAGGAGAGATCTTTATGGGGATTATTTTGCGCGGCGGCACCATTGTCACCAGCACGGACTGCTATCAGGCCGATATCCGTATTGAGGGGGAAACGATTGCCGCTATCGGCAGCCAGCTGGCGCAGACCGGCGATACCGTACTGCCGGCAGCGGGCTATTATATATTTCCGGGCGGCGTTGACGCCCATACTCATTTCGATTTGCCTGTTGGCAGCATCTCTACGGCCGATGACTTTGCCAGCGGCACCCGGGCGGCTATTCTGGGCGGCACGACGACGGTTATTGATTATGCCACCCAGTTTAAAGGGGAGACCCTCAAACAGGGTCTGGACAACTGGCATCGGCGGGCCGGCGGCAATTGTTATACCGACTACGGTTTCCATATGGCAATTACCGACTGGAATGAACCGGTTGCCCGTGAACTGCCGTGGCTCAGCCAGACGGCCGGTGTAACTTCCGTCAAACTGTATATGGCTTATAAACATAGCATGCAGTTGGACGACAGTGCGCTGTTTCAGGTGCTGGAGCAGAGCCGGGAGTGCGGTATCCTCACCTGTGTCCACTGCGAGAACGGCGATATTGTCGATAACCTGACAAGACAGTTGCGCCGGCAGGGGAAAACAGCGCCAGCTTTCCATCCGTTATCCCGTCCGCCACGGGTCGAGCAGGAAGCTGTTAACCGTTTAATGATCTTGGCCGAGATGACCGGTGCGCCGGTATTTGTTGTCCATTTAAGCTGCCGGGAGGCCCTGGAGACGGTAGCTGAGGCTAAACTCCGCGGGGTAAGGGTGTTTGCTGAAACGTGCCCGCAGTATTTGGTGCTGGATGACAGCGTCTACCAGGATGCTACGTTCGCCTGCGCCAAGTATGTCATGTCGCCGCCGCTCCGGGCCAGGGAAAACCAAGCCTATTTGTGGAACGGACTGCGAACGGGTATTTTGGATACCGTTGCGACCGACCATTGCTCTTTTAACCTTGTGGGCCAGAAAGACCTGGGCCGCGAGGACTTCAGTAAAATTCCCAATGGCGCGCCGGGGGTGGAGCACCGGCTGGGGCTTTTGTATACCTACGGCGTCAAGACCGGCAAGCTGAGTCTTACCCAGTTTGTCGACAAAGTGGCGACTGCGCCGGCTAAACTCTTTGGCCTCTATCCCCAAAAAGGCACCATCGCGCCGGGCAGCGACGCCGATTTAGTGCTGTGGGATGAAACGGGCCGCTTTACGATTGGGGCTGCTGCCCAGGCCCACAATGTCGACTACAGTCCTTATGAGGGAATGGGGCAGCAAGGCAAGGCTGACCATGTTTTCCTGCGAGGCCGGCAGGTGGTAAAGAACGGAGTAGCGGCAGACGAGCCGAGGGGACAATATCTGTTACGCAAGCCATTTTGCCGGAGCGAGCCTTAACCTGACGATATCTATGGCGTAAGAGGTAGCAATATGAGCGAAAAGAAGACCACCGGCGGCATTATTGTTGCAGCAGGCAAAACAACCGAGGCCAAGACTCCCAATCCGCTGTTAAAAATCGGTTCGATTTCAGTTGTTAAAAGGATTGTTTTAACCTTTCAGCAGGCAGGCCTTTCGCCGATTGTGGTCATTACCGGGGATAAAGCCGAGGAAATTGAACATGATCTGGCCGATTACGGGGTTATTTTTTTGCGGAATGAACAATTTGCTGCTTCCCAGATGTTTGATTCCGCCCGGATCGGCTTGCGCTTTCTCCAGAACAAATGCGATCAGGTAATCTTTAACCCGGTTACTGTTTCGCTGTTTACCCCTGAGACCATCCGGCAGATGCTGGCCTGCGGCGAAGATGTGGTTACACCCGCCTACCAGGGCCGCAGCGGACACCCGCTGTTAATCGCCTGCAGGCTGATTCCGCAGCTGTTGGAATACCACGGGGCTATGGGCATGCGGGGAGCTATAGAAGCTTTGAGTGTCAAGCGATATCAGCTGGCAACGGCGGACGAAGGTATTTTCCCGGACTTAGGTGATGTCAACCGGATAAAGCGGCTGACCCAAAAACATAATCAGCAGCTATTGCATCCCTTTTTGCGAATCAGTATTGAAAATGAGTCGCTGTTCTTTAATTCGCGCACCAAGCTGCTATTGATTTTAATTCAGGATACGCATTCGGTGCGCAGTGCCTGCCGCCATATCGCCTTGTCTTACAGCAAGGCCTGGAATATGATCAATCAGCTGGAACAAGAGTTAGGGTATGCCGTTGTGGAACGAAAACATGGCGGCAGTAAGGGCGGCAAAACCTATTTAACGGCCAAAGGCGCTCAATTTCTGGCGAGTTTCCAGCAGTTTGAACAGAATGTGCGGCAATATGCCCAAGATGAGTTTGCCAGATGGTTTATTGACCGCACTTTGCTATAGAGCAAGTTCTTTTGACAAAGAATTTGCCGAAAATTCAGCCTCCATTCTATAATGGTTTTAACACGGAATTGTTAAAATATTATGGAATAGGAGGTTGTTCTGCTTTACATAAAGATCAACTCTTATTGCTTAATGTACGGGAGGCGCGATATGGAGAAGATTAGTGCATCAACCAGGAAAAAGGATCATGCGGCCAAGATAACCGGTCGTGCTCTTTATGTGGATGATCATGTAATAGACGGTATGTTGTGCGGCCGGCTATTGCACTCGGCCCGGGCGAAAGCGCGCATTGCGGCTATTCACCTGCCGGATTTGCCTGCCGGGTATTTTATTGTGGACAGAAACGACGTAACCGGTATCAACCGTGTACACATAGTACTTGATGATACGCCGGTATTCGCCGAGGATACGGTAGAGTATGTCGGGGAGCCGATCCTCATGGTGGTAGGGCCGGACGAGAAAGAAGTGGCGAGTATTCTGCAGGCGATCGTTGTAGTATATGAAGAGCAGGAGCCTATTTTAGATATGCGCGAATCCGATGTCGCCTTTTTTAATTACAATTATGCCAAAGGCGATATTGATAAGGCGCTGGCCGCAGCGGACCGGGTTTTAACCGAGACCTTTCAGACCGGCTATCAGGAACAGGCTTATCTGGAAACCCAGGGGATTATCGCCTATCCGCACGACGGCCGGATGACAGTGCGCGGGTCGATGCAGTGTCCCTACTATGTGCACGGTGCGGTGGCCAAGGCGATCGGGTATGAGGCCAAGGCTGTCCGGGTTATTCAGGATGTCACCGGCGGGGGCTTTGGCGGCAAGGAAGCTTTCCCTTCCATCCTGGCCTGCCAGACCGCCGTGGCGGCCAGGAAAGCCAACAAGCCGGTTAAGGTGATTTATGACCGCCGGGAGGATATGGAGTTTACGTCCAAGCGCCATCCGTCCCTCTGCACTTATAAAGTAGCCATCAAAGACGGTGAAATTACCGGCATGGATATCGATGTGTTATACAACAGCGGCGCCTATACTACTCTGTCGCCCGTAGTTTTGCAACGGGGCCTGATTTGCGCCAGCGGGGTGTATCGGGTTGACAATCTGCGGGTCACCGGCCGGGCCGTTAAGACCAATACCGTACCGTCAGGCGCCTACCGCGGCTTTGGCGCCCCGCAGACGTTTTTTGCGGTTGAAATGATGATGGCTCATGTTGCCCGCGCACTGGGAACAGACTCGCTGGCCCTGAAAGAAAAATATATGGTGAAACAGGGGGACGCAACCTCCACCAGCGGCCAATATCATTTCCCGGTACCGCTGCCGGCGATGATTGACCGGATGGATGCGCTTACCGGCTACCGGGAAAAACGCCGGCTGTACAAAAAACAGGCAGGACGGTACCGCAAAGGCATTGGCTTGTCGCTGTTTTTCCATGGCTGCGGCTTTACCGGCAGCGGCGAGCGCGACTATATCAAGGCTGTGGTGCACTTGAAAAAAAATGCCGATGACACAGTGGAGGTGCTTGCCAGCAACACCGATATCGGGCAGGGTTTAAAGACTACCTTTTGCAAAATTGTCGCCGATACGCTGGGCATTGCGCTTGACCGGGTGCATATTGACAATCCGGATACCGACCGGGTACCTGACTCCGGACCGACGGTCGCCAGCCGGTCGCTGATGATCGTGGGCGGGTTGCTGGAGCGGGCGGCTGCCAGGCTTAAAGCCGGCTGGCGCGCCGGGGAGGAGCAGCTTATTGAGGAACGGTATGTGCAGCCTGAGTTTCTCATTCCGTTTGACCTGGAAAAGTTCAAAGGGGATGCTTATCCAACCTACTCCTGGTCTGTTAACATCATTGAATTGGAGATCGATACCCTTACCGCCACCCACAAAGTTACCGGCGCCTGGGGGATCTATGATGTCGGCGTGCCCATTGACCTCAATATTCTTCACGGACAGATGCAGGGCGGCCTGATGCAGGGAATTGGCTACGCCGCGATGGAGCAGATGGACTATAATGACAAAGGCATGATCCGCAACAACAGCTACAGTGATTATATCGTGCCTACGGCAGTGGATGTGCCCCCGCTGATTACCGAATTTATCAATAATCCGTATCCGTATGGTCCGTACGGGGCGAAAGGCGCCGGTGAACTGCCGGTTGTCGGCGTTGCCCCGGCCTATATCGCAGCCCTGGAAAATGCACTGGGGATCAGTATTAATAAGATACCGTTCACACCGGAAGATACCATGAATGTTTTGCAGGCGGTGAATAAAGCATGATCCAATTCATTCTTAACGGCAAAGCGGTTACCTCCGCTGCCAAAGCCAATGAGCGGCTGCTCGACGTACTCAGGCATGAATTTAACCTAACCGGGGTAAAGTGCGGCTGTAAAGAAGGGGAATGCGGCGCCTGCTCGGTCATTCTTGACGGCCGGTTGGTTAACTCCTGCATGGTGGCCCTGGGACATGTCGCCGGCAGCACGGTTATGACCATCGAGGGGTATCGCGAAACAGACCGTTTTGCGGTGCTGGATAAGGCCTATGCTGCGGTCAGCGCAGTACAGTGCGGCTTTTGTATCCCCGGTATGCTGCTGGCATCGGAATGTATACTTGCCCGGAATCCCAACCCTAGCGAGGCTGAGATCCGGGTAGGGATTTCCGGCAACCTTTGCCGCTGCACCGGCTATCATGCCATTGTGGCAGCCATCGGTATTGCCGCCAAGGAGGGAAAAGGACTATGGTAAACGGTTATCAGGCGGCCTCTTTACAGGAAGCCTTGGCTGTCCTGGGGCGGGACAGCACGGTAATTCCCTACGGCGGCGGGACGGATTTGATGATTGAAGCGGCTGAGAATGCCACCTATCTGTTTCTCAGCAAAGTTCCCGGGTTAAAAACAATTACGGCCGACAACGGCTGTATTCGGCTTGGCGCGGCCTGCACCTTTACGGAAATTATGGAGAGTGAGCTGACGCCGGCCCTGCTCAAAGAAGCCGTTTCCCAGATTGCCGCGCCGGCCATCCGCAATCTGGGGACCATTGGCGGCAATATTTGCAACGGTTCACCCAAAGCAGACAGCGCGCTGATCTTTATGGCCGCAGATGCCAAACTGCGGCTTGTCAGCGTGAGGGGCGAGCGGGTCATGCCCATCAGCGAGTTTTATCTGGGCAGGAAGAAAACGGCGCGGGCGGCCGATGAACTGCTGGTCGAGATTCTTATGAACCAAACCGGACTTGACAACTACTATTACAAAAAAGTCGGGGCCCGCGACGCGCTGGCCATTTCCCGGGTATCCTTCGCCGGTATCCTGGCTGTGGCAGAAGGCAAAATTAGCGCTTGCCGGACAGCCTTTGGGGCCGTCAGCGATGTCATTATCAGCCGGGCCGATATTGACGCCATGCTGGCCGGCAAGACGATAGCCGGGGCCAAGGCCGTGAAACCTGCGTATCTTGCCGCTTACGACCAGGCTATTGTCCCGATCCGGGGCAGAATTTCAGCCGAATACAGAAAAACTGTCTGTATGAATTTACTGCAGGACTTTCTGGCCAGCAAAGGCATCTGACCAGGAGGCGGCCGCCTTTAAAGTTAGCAGCAGGCCGGCGGAATAAAAACTGAATAATCCTGAACATTCTTGTATATTATTGACAATATGGGTCAAAAGTTTCTACCAGGTTACCGTAAATAGCCTGACTATAAGAATAGGTCTTGGTGTACCTATTTTTCTAGTCAGGTTTTTATTTGCGGGGACAAGCAACTGAAGCACAATGATAATTCTCGGGACAGAAGTCAAATTTGAATTTTAAGGAGAGGGTTTATGATGGTGGAAGCAGAAATGGAAGAAACATACCCTGAACATGGTTTGCTAGACCGGCATTTCAAATTGTCCCAACGGAAAACCAGCCTGAGAACCGAAATCGTGGCCGGGTTGACCACCTTTATTGCCATGGCCTACCTGATATTTGTCATTCCCGGTCAGTTTTTAATCGCCGCCGGCATACCGCAGGCCAGCGCCACCGCGGCGACCATCCTGTCCACCGCCGTGGCGACTTTGCTGATGGGCACCTATGCCAATTTGCCGATTGCTATGGGCTCCGGTCTGGGGCTTGGCGCTGTTTTTACTTTTATTATGGTTGGCACCATGGGCTTAAGCTGGCAAACCGCCTTGGGCGCAGTTTTTATTTCCGGCGTGCTGTTCTTTATTCTGGCAGTAACCAATGTTACCAAAGCGGTTATTGAGGCGATTCCCGCCCTGCTAAAATCAGCCATTGGCGTTGGCCTGGGCCTGTTCATCGCCTATATCGGCTTTAAAGGCGCCGGGATCATCGTACCCGCCCCGGGGACCATTCTGACGCTGGGCAGCTTAAAGCAGCCGAATGTTTTACTGGCAGTAATCGGGTTAATCATAACCAGCGTATTAATGGCCAAAAATATAAAAGGCGCTTTCCTGTTAGGCATTTTAGCCACCACCATCATAGGTATGGTTATGGGGGTTGCCAAAGTGCCGGCCAGTATAAGCGACATCATTTCCTTTGTGCCGCCGCTGCCGACGGCCACACTGGGTCAGCTGGACATCGGGGCGGCGGTCGGCTATGGGTTGATATCCATTATTTTCACCATTACGATTGTTGATTTATTTGACAATATCGGCACTTTAATCGCCATTTCCGGCAAGGCCGGGCTGCTGGATGAAAACAACAACCTGCCGGGCATTAACAAGGCTTTGCTGGCCGGAGCGGCGGCCACCATGATTGGCGGACTGTTCGGTTCCTGTACCGTTACTTCCTATATCGAGAGCGCCGCCGGAGTGGCGGCAGGCGGCAAAACCGGGCTGACCTCGGTTACTACCGGGGTATTGTTTCTGGCTACTTTATTTCTGACGCCCTTAGCAGGGCTGGTGCCCGGCGCAGCTACGGCCCCGGTCTTAATCATCATCGGCGCATTAATGATCGGCGAAATTGTCCGCATTGATTTTACCGATTTCACCAACGCCCTGCCGGCCTTTCTCACCATTATTCTGATGCCCTTAACCTGCAGCATCGTGGAAGGGATGGCCTTCGGCTTTATTGCTTTTACCCTGCTTAAGCTGGTCACCGGCAGAACCAAGGAGATACATCCCTTAATGTACGTCCTGTCAGTTATTTTTGCTGTTCATCTGTATATGAAGTAAATGGCCAAGAATGAGTTAGCTAGAGGGGAGGAATCAGTTGACGCTATGGGCAATGATAATGATAGCAAAATCATTAAAGGCAATTTCGTTTTCACTCCCAGTTGCGGACAATTACAAGTGGCGGCCAACAGCTATGCCGTGGTTCGGGGAAAAACCCTGCAGGGCATCTATGGCGAGCTGCCGGCCGGGTATAACAATGCGGCTGTAACCGATTATCAGGACGCCCTGATCATTCCCGGCTTTGTTGATTTGCATTCCCATGCGCCGCAGTTTGCCAACAGGGGGTTAGGACTGGACCTGGAACTCATTCCCTGGCTGGAACGATATACATTTCCCGAAGAAGCAAAATACAGCAATGCCGACTATGCGGCCGCCGTGTACAAACAAGTTGTGGGGGAATTGTGGCAATGGGGCACAACCAGGGCGGTGCTGTTTGGCACCATTCATAAAGAAGCCAGCGCCGTATTAATGGCGCTTTTGGCAGCGGCAGGCCTGGGCGGCTATGTCGGCAAAGTGAATATGGACCGGAATTCGCCCGCTATGCTTAGCGAAACAACGGAGCAGGCCCTTGCCGATACGGAAGCCTTTATCCAAGCAACGGCTGACAAATATGAACTGGTAAAACCCATTATAACGCCAAGATTTGTCCCCACCTGCACCCCGGCATTAATGCGCGGCATCGCCGGGCTGGCCCGGAAGTACAATGTACCGGTGCAGTCGCATTTATCGGAAAATACCGGTGAGATTGCCTGGGTAAAAGAGCTGCACCCGGAATGCCGAAACTATGCCGAAGTCTATCATAGATTCAGCCTGTTTGGTCAGCAGCCGACCATTATGGCGCACTGCATCTACAGTGATGACGCGGAAATCGAGCTGATGGCCGCCAACCACGTCTATATGGCCCATTGCCCGTATTCCAATAACAACTTAGCCAGCGGCATGGCGCCTGTCCGGAAGTTTCTTGCTAAAGGCGTGGCCGTAGGCTTAGGGTCTGATGTCGCCGGCGGGCATGAAGTATCGATGGCGAGAGTGATGGCCATGGCCGTGCAGGTTTCCAAGCTAAACTGGGTGGTAACGGGTAAAAGGGAGCCGTTTCTCACCATTCCGGAAGCATTGTATCTGGCTACCAAGGGCGGGGGCAGTTTCTTTGGCAAGGTGGGCAGCTTTGAGGAAGGGTACGAATTTGACGCCTTGGTGATTGACGACAGCAACCTGGCGGTAACGGCGGACAACCACTATACGCTTGCTGACAGACTGAGCCGGTTTATCTATATTGGCGATCATGCCAATATTATTGCCCGCTATGTGGCTGGCCGCAAAGTTGACCGGCCGCAATGGTAGCAGGAACAAAAGCTGGGTGTGCACGGTAAATTTTTCCGGCAACTCGACGCTCTTCGACAAGTTTCTCGGTTTTGCATGATAAAATAATAGCATACACTTTAATATTTGACAGGCAAACCTTCCGAAAGGACGGGACGCAAAGCCGTGGGTCTACAGATGGTTTTCTAAGATTGCCAGGTTGCATCATGTGAGTCAGTGATGGAACAGGCAATCTTTTTTATTCCGATGAAATGATGGGATATAAAGAGGAAAGGAACGAAAACATGAATCCGGAAAAACAAACCGTCCTTATTGTGGATGATATGAATTTTAACCGGCAATTACTTACCGCTATCTTACAGGATGAATATCATGTACTTTGCGCTGATTCGGGACAGCAGGCTATGGACC
This sequence comes from Bacillota bacterium, assembly GCA_023441125.1. The sequence goes on along the minus strand of JAEZQV010000240.1, from coordinate 22,673 downwards.
TGATCATGGCGCGGCCGATAGACCTGGTGCTGTTGGATATTATTATGCCTGATATGGATGGCCATGAATTGTGCCGACGGCTTAAAGCCAACCCCGGCACGCAGGATGTCGCGGTTATTTTTATTTCTATCAAGGACGGACCGGCCGACCAAACGAAGGGGTTTGCCCTGGGAGCCATTGATTACATTACCAAAGATACCGACCATGAGGTCATCAAAGCCCGGGTGAAAAGCCATCTTGCACTGAAAAAACAGCGGGACAGGCTAGCCCGGCTATCCTTTATTGATGCGCTGACAGGTATTCCCAACCGGCGGTATTTTGACGAAACACTGGAAAAATTATGGGGCTATGCGCAGCGTAATCATGACTGTCTGTCAAGCCAGTTAATCGACATTGATTTCTTCAAAAACTATAACGACTGTTATGGTCATTTGGAAGGTGACCAGTGTCTTAAAAAAATAGCTAAGGCCGTGAGCGCAGCGCTGCTCCGGCCTATTGATACAGTGGCCCGGTACGGCGGCGAAGAATTCATTGTGCTGCTGCCGTCAACTCCGCTTACCGGTGCCGTTCAGGTTGCAAAGCGAATTCAGGCTAACATTCGGGCCTTAGGTATTGAACACCGCCTTTCGGCTGTCAGCGACATAGTTACCGTAAGCATCGGCATTGCCACCCTTAACCCGGACGCGTGCCAGGACCCCGCCCTCTTGATAAAAAGGGCTGATTTCGGGCTTTATAAGGCCAAGAATGAAGGCCGCAACCGTTTCATCGCTATTGAATAAGCAATAAGGGTCTAGAGCCGCACAAACTGCTGCTTCAGGCCGCTAAAAAACTGAGCCAGCAAATGCTGGCTCAGTTTTTTAGCGGCGCAACGCATTATACAGTTTGGCCGATACATTGGCGATAAAATCACTGGAGTAGCCATGGTCGCCGGTGCGGGTGTAAAAACTGATCAATATAGGCGCATGGCCGTCCTGCACCACGCCGACATCACACAGCACGTCATCCAGTTCACCGACTTTATGAAATACCGGCACTTGCATATGACGGGGAATTTCATCCGCGAAAATGGTATTGGCCAGATTGGTTTTCAAACGGCGTACCTGGGGTTTATCAAGATATTTTTCGTTGTAGATGGTTTCCAGCACCTTGGACATTTCATAAGGCGTTGTTATGCTGTGATAACCGTATCTGGTAAAGGCCTGTTCATCATGAATTTCGGTTTTCTTTAGCCGTAAATCTTTTTCCACTTTATCAAAGGTATTTTTGGCAGTGGCATCAAACTCATTAAGTAAGGATTGGAAAGAGGTATTGTCGCTTACTTTTATCATAACATCGATGTTTTGGTCATATTCATTTTTCTTGTAGGCCGGTGCTTTGGGATAAAGATACTTGTAGGTTGCCAGGGCTACAATCAGCTTACTGGTGGAAGCAGTAGGAAAAATGTTATCCTGGTTAAATTTATAGGTTTTGCCTGTTTTTAAATTCTTGGCAAAAACACCAACTTGGCCGTTAAACTGTTTTAAATCGTTGGTGATTTCCTTTTCCAAAGCCGGCGCCGCGCTAACGGCTGCACTTGACAGCAGGATTGTGAAAGCAGTACAGAGGGGGATAAGTTTTTTTAGCATAGTATTCCTCATTTCGGGTTGATATAGCTATTTTATCACAAATATACCACTTTTAGGGTAAAATAATGGATAAAAATCACTGGAGAGTTATGCCAGCAAGTATCTGGCCAACGGGTCGGGAGCCGGACAAAGCGCCGGCCGCACTACTAGATAACGAGGTGAAAGCATGATTGACTACCAGCCGATTGGCGTGATTCTGTCCCCCTTTACAGAGCCGAAGGGAACTCCGATTCAGGCGGCAGCGGCCCGGGATGTGGCCGGTGTTATTGAAGTTAAGCCCGAGTATGCCGCCGGCCTAAAGGATATTGAAGGGTTCTCCCACCTGATTCTGCTGTACCATTTTCATTTGGTAAAGGAAGCCTCGCTGGTGGTGAAGCCGTTCCTGGATAATGAGCCGCACGGCATCTTCGCCACCCGTTCGCCCGGCAGGCCCAATGCCATTGGCTTTTCGGTCGTGCGGCTTAGCAAAGTAGCAGGGAACAGGCTGCATATTCTGGATGTAGACATTATCGACGGCACACCCCTGCTGGATATCAAGCCGTATGTGGCCGAATTTGATGTCCGGGCAGCCGTGAAAAACGGCTGGTTTGAAAAAAATGTGCACAAACTGGCCGCAACCAAGGATGACGGGCGCTTTGTGAACAAGTCATAGGGGAGAAAACTATCTGGAAAGCTACCTGTGGCTTTGCTGGCCGGCAACCTATGCCGGCAGGCTTTCCCGGGCATTATTGACAAAAATACCCATGCCAAAGTACAATACTTTATAAAAACGGAGATGATACGTATGTACTGGAAATCTGCAGGCGCCGCCCATACGGAAAAGACGGTGGAGTTGGCATTGCGCAAAGCCGCGGAATATGGTATCAAGTCGGTTGTGGTAGCTTCCAACAGCGGCAAGACTGCCGAACTGCTGGCGGGAAAAGTCGAAAATGCAGTCTGCGTTACCCATGCCAACGGGTTTAAAGAGCCGGGAGTCAATGAAATGCCTGCCGAGCAGCGGGACGCTTTGGTGAGTAAGAATGTAAAAGTATTAACCACCACCCATGTGCTGTCCGGCGCCGAGCGGGGCATCAGCCGGAAATTCGGCGGCGCATTCCCGGTGGAAATTATGGCCAATACGCTGAAGCTTTTTGGTCAGGGGGTTAAGGTTACCGTCGAGATTGCCGTGATGGCCCTGGATGCCGGTCTGATTCCTTATGGCGAGGACATCATTGCCATTGGCGGCACCGGCCGGGGGGCCGATACGGCCGTCGTGATCCGGCCGGCGCACGCCGCCAATATTTTTGACACTTATATCGCGGAAATTATTTGCAAGCCATAAGCGCTAACCGCCTTGTTCTTACAATGATCGACGATTAACAATGGGTATAAATCTTTGACCGGGAGGCGACGAATCATGACCGAAAAAATGCTGTTTATCTGCTACCCCAAATGCACAACCTGTCAAAAAGCAAAAAAATGGCTGGATGACAGAGGCATCACCTATGAAATGCGGAACATCAAGGACCAGAATCCAAACGTAACCGAGTTGGCTGCCTGGCAGAGAATAAGCAATGTGCCTGTGCGGAAACTCTTCAATACCAGCGGATTGTTATACAAATCACTGGCGCTCAAGGATAAGCTGGCAGCGATGCCGGCGGCGGAGCAGCTGGCGCTGCTGGCAACAGACGGCATGCTTGTCAAGCGGCCGCTGCTGATTACGGCAGATACAGTGCTGGTAGGCTTTAAGCCGGCGGAGTGGGAAGCTCTCTTAGCCGAGGAAGCTTCTGTTTAGCCTTGCCAATAATTCACCGGTATCCTGCCGGCGGATATAATCCCAGCCCAGCCACTTTAAACGGATGTTAGCCGGTAAATGGCATTCGACCTGCGGATGAAGCGAGGGAAAATAGGCATCGGCACAAATTCGGCCTAACTCAGGTCCGGTTAAAAAGTCAAGCAGCTCTTGCATTTCAGCCTGCTTATCCTTCTTAACCAGGAAAGACAGCGGCGTTATAAACGTTCCGTCTTCCGGCCAGATGATTTTTGTTTCGGCCGGCGGGGCAATGGTGTTGGCAAAAAAGTAAGGCATCACATACAGGGGCGGGCGGTCAGGATTATTGCCGGCCATGCTTTTTATCATCTGCGACGGGTGCAGGCCTGTCCGGACAGAGCGCCTGAGGGCCGCGATGCCGGCAGCGCCGTATTCTTTATAGATATTCAGCAGCACGATATCGTCAAAGTCGCCGCTGCTGCCGTTCAAGACCAGCATTTGCTCATATTCCGGCCGGAGTAAATCCCGCCAGGCAGCAGGCACCGGCAGCTTGCCCAGCTGCCGGCAGTCAAGCACGACGACAACCGGATTAACAGCAATTACGTTGTACCAGCCCTCCGTATCCGCAATACCGGTATTGTGCAGAAAGCCGGGCACGGGCCAGGACTGGCAACTGGTATAATACCCTTTTTTGACAAACCGCTCAATAAAGTTTTCATTGAACAAATTGTAATCGGTGGTAAACAGTAAGTCCGGTGCCTTGTCAATATCTGTGAGCTGCTGGAGATAATCGGCGTAAGCCAGCACATCGTTACTGCAGGACCAGATATAATGGCTGCAAGGGTACGGCCTTCTTTGCTGGAACTGCTCTAATGCACTTTTGAATGCATAGCTTAACGGCAAGTTTAAAGCACAGGGCAACTGGGCAGCAAAGGTAAAGGTGTCCGGCTTAGCCGTCATCACGTTGGCGAGCCGCCGATACTGTCCGGCATCGGCAATGGCATCAAGCAGCAATTTGACAAATACCTCACTGTTAAGCTTTTTCAACTGCAATCCTGTTTTCAGCCGCAGAATATTGCGGGTGGCGGCATCAGCGGGCAGAAGGTTAAAACTGGTCAGGACAGCCGCCGTCTCCGGGTATTTGTCGATAATGGCCTGGATGGTGGACTCCAGTAAAAAATTTTGCAAACCTATACGCCTCCATTGCTGAGCAACGCAAAACGGGTACCATAATTATATAATACACCTCGGCCGGCTGACGGTAAATAATGTATAGTTGTGTATGAACCGGAACAGACGGTGTTGGCCGGCCGGGGACTCACAGGCAAGGAGCCAGGCTGATAGCAAGCTTTTGGACGAATATGTTGTAATAAAGGATGTTGTTTACATGGAGCAAATTTTTGACGTTACCGGCGGACAGGGCGGCAATGCCTTTTTGCTGACCGGAAAAGAGAAAACGGCTTTAATCGACTGCGGCATGGCCTATTGCGCGTCCCGGCTTATTGCTAACATTAAACAGGTAATTGGCGCACGGTCTCTGGATTATATTCTTATCAGCCATTCTCACTATGATCATATCGGCGGCATCCCTTATCTAAAGGCGCAATGGCCGGCGGCCTGCGTACTGGGGGCGGCCTACGCCCAACAGGTTTTACACAAGCCGAATGCGTTAAACACCATCCGGCAGCTTAGTGTTCAGGCCGCCGAACTTTTCGGTGCAGCCGGGCTGCCGCCCTATGAGGATGCTAAGCTGAAAGTGGATACTGTCATTGCCGACGGCGATACAATTGAGCTGGGCGGCAGCCGTATCAGCGTGATCAAAACAACCGGTCATACCCAATGTTCCCTGGCCTTTCTTGTTAATGACGAACTGTTATTTGCCAGCGAAACAACAGGCTACCTGAGCAAGGCCGGACGAATGTACCCGGCTTTTATCACCAGTTGTGCCGAGGCCATAGACTCGATCCGGCGCTGCCGGCAACTTCAGCCGGCCTATATTATTTCACCCCATTACGGACTGGTCGATGCAGCCGCTACGGCCGCTTACTGGGAAAATTGCCTGCAGGCCATTGGCGAAACCCGGGAGTTTATCCTGCAATTGGCTGCCCGGGGGTATCCTGAAGAGCAGATTCTGACCGAATATGAAAGACTGTTTCGCGATGAGCAAAGCCGGCAGGAGCAGCCCGGCAGCGCCTTTCGCCTGAATGCGCGCGGCATGATAAAAACTGTGCTGCGGGAAGCCTGCACCGGCTAATTCATACTTTGAATAGAGGGATTGCTTTTGAACCAAGATAGCGAGAATGAACGGAACGAAACCGCGGCCAATCCCCCGCCGCCGCGGCCGCCCTGGTATAGGCGGGCGGGTTTGGGCGGGGCGCTTACCGCCTTGCTGGCTTTACTGAAATGGAAGAGTATTCTCAGTCTGCTGCAAGGAATATTCCTGGTACTTAAATTCAGTAAATTTGGTATTACTACCCTGTCTATGGTGGCAACCATCGGGGTTTACGCCTGGTTTTACGGGATTTGGTGGGCCCTGGGGTTTGTATTGCTTATTGCCGTGCATGAATACGGCCACATGGTTGCCGCCAAACAACAGAACATACCGGTAACGGCGCCGGTGTTCATTCCGTTTCTGGGAGCGCTGATTGGCATCAAAGAACCGCCTAAGGATGCGGCGACAGAAAGTATCATCGCTTACGGCGGTCCGCTGTTCGGGTTGCTGGCGGCGGCTGTAGTTCACATAGCGGCCTATGCCTGGCAGTCACCGTTGCTCTTTTCGCTGGCCTTTACCGGGTATTTTCTTACGCTTTTTAACCTGGTGCCGGCTTCCCCCCTTGACGGCGGCCGTATCGCCGGCGCGGTGTCGCCTTATATCTGGCTGCTGGGGGTGCCGCTGATTGTCTTACTGCTGTGGTTTCGTTTCAGTCCCATCTTACTGCTGGTGCTGTTTGGCGCTGCTCACCGGGTCTGGGCGTTTTGGCAGCACCGTAATGACGAATATTATAATACCGAGCCGGCGCTTCGGCTGAAAATCGGGCTTGCCTATCTGGCTTTGCTGGCAGTCAGCGGGATATTGACCTATGAAGCGCACCTGATGGCGGAAGCGCTGCGGCCGCGGTTGTAACGCTGCGGCCCGCACCCGCCGGCGCAACGCTGAAGAACAGCCTGGGGACAGGGGTTGCGTTTGGCGAAATTATGCCGGCAGGGGAATTCTTTTTGTCAGTGCAAGCATCAGGACAGCATAGATTATGTTGACTACTTAGTCAGATTGTGTATAATCAAATTATAGTAGCAATACTAAAATCTGATATGGAGGAAATTTATCGTGAAAAAAAAGCTTATTATGGGCATGCTGCTGGTTTCCTTGCTATCGGTATCCGTTATTCCTGTGTCGCAGGCTATAGGTTTGGGAGATATTCTTAAAGTTGGCGGTATCGGTTTTCTTATTGATAAATTCTCTACACCCCTGAATAATTTTATCAACCAACTGACTTTTAAAAATGGCGGCGGCAATGATTATGCCACTAAGGTGGTGCCGATTCTTTCAGTGGGAAACCATGGCTACATAGGTGCTGCCCAGGTTACGGGGTCAGAGGAATTGGTTGACAGGACGAAAGCCGTCCTCCAGGTAGAAGGCAACTTTAACGGCAGTACCTTTAGAGTTAAGGCGCTGATTCCGATTGACAGCACGAACCCGGTCAACTTTAGCCGTGTCCAGGGGGTTGGCGTCTCGGCCATAATTGATGTCAAAATCTAATTAGAGTACCAAAAAAATATTTTAACAGTGAGTTATATTGACTGGCGTCATTTTTCCATGATGCCAGTCATTTTTTTTTGAGAAGCTGCAGGTATAGACGGCTGCCGGCAAGAAAGCATATAACCATATGAATTATTCAGCCTGACAACAGCTAAAGAGGTGATGGTATGAAACAGTTCCTTTTGCACACGCCGGCGGAAGGGTTCGTAGATATAACGGCACGCGTCAGGGAGATTGTCCGGGACAGCCATATTCAGCAGGGAATGTGCCAGGTTTTTGTTCCCCACACAACCGCCGGAGTAACGATTAACGAAAACGCCGATCCCGCCGTCGTCTCAGATATGCTGGCGGCGTTAGGCAGCATGGTGCCGGAATTGTCATACCGCCACGCGGAAGGGAATTCACCGGCACATGTAAAAAGCTCGCTGGTAGGCTGTTCCCTTACTTTGCCGGTTGAAGCGAATGACTTGGCTCTGGGCATGTGGCAGGCCATTTATTTCTGTGAATTTGACGGACCGCGCCAGCGTAAAGTATGGGTGCAGGTAATGGGTGGCTGAAGATGCATGTTATGGTAGGTTCTATCGAATTAGTATTGCCCGGTGCGGGCTCACTAAAAGAAAAGCGCCATATCATTAAAAGTGTTGTGGCAAGAATCCGGTCCCGGGTAAACGCATCGGTGGCTGAGACCGATTTTCAGGATTTCTGGCAGCGGTCAGTAATCGGCGTGGCTATGGTGAGCAGTGACCGGCTGCTGCTTGATAGGCAGGTCAGCGTTATCCGCGGCATTGTCGACGATTACGCAGAAGCAGAAACGGTGGATTTCACCTTCGAGTATGTTTAGCAGGCTGGTGAGGCAGCGGCAATCAGTAAATAATACAGATGGAGAGCAAGTATGTATGATCTTGTGATTAAAAACGGCATTTTGATTGATCCGGAAAGAATGACCCGACGGGTCGGCAACGTGGGTATCAAGGCTGATAAAATAGCGGCCGTTACGCAGGAAGAAATTCACGGCGCCAGGGAGCTGACCGCGGATGGCAGAATTGTGTGCCCGGGGTTTATCGACATCCACGGGCATGTGGACTGGGACGCCTATTGCGGCGAATTATCGCTGCGCCAGGGCATCACTACGACTGTCGGCGGCAATTGCGGGTTAAGTCCGCTGGATGTCGAAGCATTTTTTGCCGCCCAGGAACAAGAAGGTTTTATTGTTAACCAGGCCGAGATGTTCGGACATTCCATGAGTCTCCGCCAGGCCGTGGGGGCTGTCGATCCACTCCAGCCGGCGACGCCGGCGCAGCTGGCCCGCATGGAAGCTGCCGTGGAAAAAGCCTTTGAAGAAGGCGCCTGCGGTCTTTCCCTGGGGCTGGCGTATGCGCCGGGCAGTTCTGATGATGAAGTGATCAATCTCAGCAGGCTGGCGGCCCGGTATGGCCGGGTGGTGTCCGTGGACACCCGCATGCGAACCAATATTGACATGTACTCACTGGTAGAAGCCATCAATATTGCCCGAAAAACAGGCGCGCGCGTGCAGGTTTCCCATCTGGTGTACCAATATGGCACCGGGGTCATGGCAGAGGCGCTGGCCGTCATTGACCGGGCCAGGGCCGAAGGTCTGGATATCCGTTTTGACAGCGGCATGTATACCCCGTGGGCGTCACATATCGGCGCCGTGCTGTTCAGTGAAGAGTCAATCGCTCTCAATAACTGGAGTCTGGACGAGATGTTAGTAATCACCGGCAAGTATAACGGCAAACGTTTGAATCAGGCCATCTACCGGGATTTGCGGGAAAATGACCCACATGCCTCTGTTGTGGTGTTTACCGGCATTGAAGAAGAGATTTACATGGCGTTGACCCATCCTTTTGCCATGCCGTCCACCGATACCGGCGCGTATGCGCCGGGCGAGGGCCATCCCCAGATTGCCGGCAGTTTTCCCCGCTATTTCCGGATGATGGTGGGCGAGCGCTATGAACTGACCATCATGGAAGCCGTAAGAAAGGCCACACTGCTGCCGGCTGAGACTCTGGGCTTTCATGGCAAAGGCCGCCTCCGGGAAGGAACCGATGCCGACCTGGTCGTGTTTGACATAAAGGGTATTATCGACAGGGCTGATTTCGGACTGCCCGATGCCACTCCCGAAGGCATTGATTATGTTGTGATCGGCGGCCAGGTGGCCCTGGACAGGGGGAAACTGGTCAATACCCGCGCCGGCCGGGCGGTCCGCTGCACCAAGCCGGTATATGACTATATTATCTGAGGCTTGGCTGGTTAAAAAATTACAAAATTAGGCAGGAAATTTTCAATAATAGGAGAACAGTTATAAAATAATAAAAATTATCTAAAGGGGTGGAGACAATGAAAGTCCTGGTAGTGTATTATTCTTTATACGGTCATGTGCACCGGCTGGCAGAAGCCGTTGCTGACGGTGTCAGGGAAGTGGCGGGGGCGGAAGCGGTGTTGCGCCGGGTGCCGGAAACGTTGTCTGCAGACATTTTGGAGAAAATGGGCGCAACCGCAGCGCAAGCAGCTTTGGCGCATGTGCCTGTATGCACGGTAGCCGAACTGGCGGAGGCCGATGCCATTATTTTCGGTACACCTACCCGTTTCGGCAATATGACCGGCCAGATGCGGCAGTTTCTTGATGCTACCGGCCAACTGTGGCAGCAGGGCAAGCTGGTAGGCAAAGTTGGCAGTGTCTTTACCAGTACAGCCACCCAACATGGCGGACAAGAATCGACAATCCTGAGTTTTCATACCACCTTGCTGCATCATGGCATGGTTATCGTCGGGTTACCCTATTCTTTCGCCGGACAAACGACGATTGAGGAAATGGCCGGGGGTTCGCCTTACGGCGCCACCACCATTGCCGGCGGCCGGGGTGAGCGGCTGCCCAGCGAAAATGAGCTTGCCGGGGCTAAGTTCCAGGGCAAGCATGTGGCCACAATAGCGGCCAAATTGTGTAAATAAAACAGCAAGCCAAGGTTAGTTCCGTTTGCTCAGAGCCCGTAACCGGGCTCTTGTTCTTTCGTCGGTAAAACAGGACCTTTTGCCTATGAAAAATAGTTCTTTTTACTTAAGGATGTTTGGCGAATTATGACGAATTAAATAGTAAAATAATATGGCAGGGTGATGAGATGGTCGAGAAAATTTATGCGTTACGAGAACAAATGGTAAATTTGGGGTATGCAACCGGGGAAATTGATGCATGGATTCGTCATGTAATAGGGGACATACCGATTGATCAGTTGAACATCCAGGATTGTATGGAGCTGATTGACAACCTGAATAGCTACCTGCTGTTTGCGCAAAAGGCCAGGCAATTACCGCTATCGAGCGCTTCCTGAACCCGAATCCGGGTTCTTTTTTTATGTAGCAGCGTAGCGGAAAATCTAAGGTTTTGCGCGCCGCAGCGGCAAGCGGGCCGGTAATTGTTTATTGACCTGGGAAAAAAAACTTGATATTATTAATAATGATAAAATTAATTACATCAGTGAGGGGATTTTTTTGGCCGCCAGAAATGAGGATTATTTAAGTTTCATGAGACTGATTCTTGGGTTGTATATATTGAAGATTTTGCAGCAGGGGCCTGTCCACGGCAACAAATTGACGGAAGAAATCAGGCAGCGCACCCAGAATGCCTACACTCCGAACACCAATGCCCTGTATCCGCTGCTCCGCAAAATCGAAGAAAAGGGATACGCGGTCGGGGAATGGAATAGTCCGGTGACGCGCAGCAAACGGATATATACCATTACAGCAGCAGGTCTTGCCCGTATCCCGGCGTTGGAGACCATGCTGGAAGAGCGGTTAAAGCATCTGGAATGGAAGATCGCTGTGCTGCGGGAAGATTTACTGCGCCGGCCGTGAATTTTTACTGCACGAACAGTGTATTTGACAGGAAATCGGTAGCTTTCTAACTAAAATAAGCCAAAATTTATGCAGAAAAAGGCGAGGGAATTTTGTGGAAAAAGAGACTTCGAAACTGAGCAACCGGCAGATGGCTATGATCTGCGGCATACTGGCAGCCATTCTGGTGGCCGGGGGGGTATGGTGGTGGATTCGGGCCAGTCAGATGGTCGCCACCGACGACGCCAGGGTCAAAGGCACCATTGTGGCGGTGAGCGCCAAAATTAACGGCCGGATCGAAAAGGTCCTGGTCAAAGAAGGAGACAACGTCAAGGCCGGTCAGACGATTGTCGTCCTGGAACGGCAGGAATTCGAAGCGCAGGTTGACCAGGCCAAGGCCAATTTAGCCATGGCCCAGGCGAAACTGGCCGCGACGGTTGCCGGCAACAGGCCGCAGGAAATTGCCCAGGTGAATGCTGCCACCTTGCAGGCCAGGGCCAATCTGGAAAATACCCGCAAAAACAGTGAACGGGATGAAGCCCTGTACCGGCAGGGCGCTATCTCTGTACAGCAGCGGGATGCCAGTAAGACGGCCTATGAAGTTGCGCAGGCCCAGTATATTGCCGCTAATGAACAATACAGTCTGAGTGTCGAGGGCTCGCGGAAAGAAGATGTTATGCTGGCGCAGGCGCAGGTGCAGCAAGCGCAGGCGGCTTTGAAAAACGCCGAGATTCTCCTGGCTGATACCGAGGTTAAGGCGCCGGTCGACGGCGTAATCGCCCTGAAATCGGTTGAGGACGGTGAAATTGTCGCTTTTGGCCAACAACTGTTCAGTATCAGCAACCTGGCCGATGTCTGGATCGGCGCCAATATTGAGGAGACCTATATCGGCCGGATCAAGGTGGGCCAGCCGGTGGAATTTACCATTGACGCCTACCCGGATAAAAAGTTTACCGGTCATGTTATGGAAGTAGGTCCGGCCTCCGGTTCGCAGTTTGCGCTGCTGCCAACGGAAAATACCTCGGCCAATTTTACCAAGGTTACCCAGCGGCTGCCGATTAAAATCAAGGCGGAAGAGTCCGAATATGTGTTAAAGCCCGGCATGTCGGCGGTCATTCATATTTTTACCAAATAGACAATGCGGCTTGCGAGTAGAATATGACTGGGAATGAAGGTCGTTACTATGTTTAAAAAATATGCTATACTCTGCGCTGTTTGTCTGGGAACCGTTCTGAGCGCCTATGTCAGCAGCTGTGTCAATATTGCCCTGCCGAATATAATGGCTGCTTTGAACTTTAATATGGACTCCATTGTGTGGGTGTCGCTGGGCTATATGCTGCCCTATGGTTCCACCCTGCCCATGACCGGCAAGCTGGGTGATCAATTCGGGGCCAAAACGGTATATATAACCGGTTTAATATCCTTTACCATCGCTTCCCTGCTGTGCGGGCTGGCGACAAATTCAACAGCCATGGTTATCTTCCGGATTATTCAGGGGGTGGGCGCCGGCATGCTGTTGCCCAATGCCATGACGATTGTAGCAGAAACCTTTGCCGCGCACGAACGGGGTCAGGCCTTGGGCATATGGAGCGCCATGGCCGCTGCGGGGAGCGCGATGGGACCGACCGTCGGCGGCTACATCATCGAAAATTTTGACTGGCGCTGGATATTTTTCTCGGTGGGTCCGTTCTGCGTGCTCAGCGTTATTTTTGCGATGGCCGTGATCCCTAAATCCGGCCGTAATCTGACGGCCAGTATAGATTTTGCCGGATCAGCCCTCTTAATTACCAGCATCAGCTCGCTGCTGGTTGCCTTGAATCAGGGCCAGAAGGAAGGCTGGGATTCGCTCTATATCCTCTCGTTGTTTTATCTGGCGCTGGCGGCCTTTGTGCTGTTTCTGGCCGTGGAATTCAAGGTGGAAAAACCCATGATTGATATGCGCCTGTTTGGCAATTCGACCTTTGCCGTAGCCAATGTTATCGGCTTCATTTCGTTTGTGGCCTTCTATGGCGGCAATTTCCTCTTACCGTTTTTTCTTAAATCAATTTTAGGTTATAGTTCCACCACCTCGGGCCTGATGCTGCTGCCGCTGACGGCTGCCATGGTTGTATTTTCCCCGCTGGGCGGGCGGCTGGCCGACCGTTTCGGTTCACGCCTGCCGGCGTTTACCGGCATTATGATGATTGCCGGCGCCTTGTATTCACTTGATACTATTAACGCCGATTATTCCAGCCATGATTTTTTTATCCGTCTGGCGTTGTTCGGTATGGGCCTGGGGCTTACGATGTCGCCGTTAACCAATTGTGCGGTATCCTCCTTGCCCAAAGATAAAATTGGTGTCGGGTCAGGAATTTTTAATCTGGCGAAAATCATTGGTGGCAGTATGGGGGTAGTATTTGCCGAAACTTTGCTGACGCGCCGGGAAATCTACCATACGGCCGTCCTAAAGGAATATCTCAATCCTGCTACCCATTCAGCGAACGACATATACCATTTGCTGCAGCAATTGTGGGGCAATCAGGGCATGGACAGTTCCATGCTGCTGACCGCCACCCACGGCTGGGTAACCGGGCAGGGGCTGCTGCCGCAGCAGTATGTGATGCTCAAAGCGCTTTTCAGTGAAATGGTTTCCCGGCAAGCTTCCATATTGTCCTTTCAGGATGTGTTTTTTACTGTCTCCTTAGTGTGCTTTGCCGGCGGTTTGCTGGCGCTGCTTATCAAGAAAAAAACTGTGGTCTCCCTGCCGGCAGCGCCAGCGCCGGACACAAATTAATTTTGCATCGGAGGAATGAAAATGCCAGCATTTCGCAGTATTCTGGTCCCGGTAGACGGTTCGGCAAACTCACAGCGGGCTTTGGCTTATGCCGCTTATCTGGCCGAACTTTGCCATGCGTCGGTAGGTATTTTGCACGTCGTTAACCTTACGCCGGTCATGTCGTCGGTGAGTCAGGTTAATACCGGCGCCTATATTCCCGACAGAGTTCTGGATGATATGCAGGAGTCCGGCCGCGCTATCATCCAGCAGGCCTTGCAGCAACTGTCCTCAACTACCGCAGCGCAGGGCTTTCTGGAAATCGGTTCGCCGTCGGAAGTCATTGTGGCGTTTGCCCGTGAGCGGGGCTACGACTTGATTGTGATGGGCAGCCGGGGCTTGGGTACGATTAAAGAGTTTTTCCTCGGCAGTGTCAGCAACTACGTTCTCCATCATGCCGCCTGCCCGGTTATGGTGACCAAATAGGATATTATGGTGCATTGCTAAAATTCAGCGATCACCCGGCACGGCAAGCCGCTCAGCCATTCATAGTTGACCGGATAGGTATGGATGAGGAAAGGGCTGGTGCTGGGTGATCAACGCAGTGGATAATTGAGGGTGGTCCTGGAAGTACTCAGGACTGCCGTATTTTTTTTTCTGCAGGCAGCCGGTGTGTATGTCTCCTTTTATATCCTTATTGTTTCCTCGGAAATGATTTAATTATAGCAGCATACGGTTTCCTTGCAAACTATTTTTAATTGGATTTGTCCGGCAAACTTACTGTATAATAATAATGTTTCAAAAGAAGGGAGGGCTGGCAATGCAAGACTTACTGTTTGACGGACAAGGACGGCGTTATGTGACTGCAGACCCGCAGCTCCGGCCACAGGCCGGGGCGACATGCGCATTCTGATACTGGTGGCCAGCTTATTATTGGCCTTTATGCCGGCGGTATTTGCCGGTGAACAGCTTGTGGGGGATACTCTTACCGCCGATACGGTGTTTGACCTGTCGATCATGGGGCCGCCGCTGGCAACCAGGGAACAGTGCCTGCGGCACCTGCTGCGCCGGAATCCGTTGCCGGCCCTTACCGTACCGGCCGAAGACCTGATCAACTACTATTATGCCGAGGCCATGGCGGAAGGCATCCGGCCGGATGTGGCCTTTGCCCAGGCGCTGCATGAAACCGGCTATTTCCGTTATGGCGGGGATGTGCTGCCGCTGCAGAATAATTTCTGCGGCTTAGGCACTGTGGGCAATGGGAGACGCGGCGCCTGGTTCGATTCCGCGCAAATGGGCGTGCGGGCCCAGGTGCAGCATCTGTTAGGTTATGCCTCGACGGAACCGCCCAAAAAAGAAATTGTTGATCCCCGCTATGACTTATTAAAAGCGAGCGGTAATCTCGGCGGCGCCAGAACCTGGACGGAACTCAACGGCAAATGGGCCCTGCCGGGCAAAACCTACGGACAAAAAATCCTGCGGATTCATGAGCAAATTATGCGCGAAAAGCCGGACGCCTAGCGTGTGTTGGCTTGTTTGCCGGCGCGGGCCTGGGGGGCATAGCGAAAATTGGCGCAAAGCCGGCTTGATTTGTTATAATTACATACAGATATGAAAAAAAGCGAGAAAGATGGTGGAAAAATGGCCAGAAGAATGATCGATGTCGATGAACGACCCTCTTTGCTGGAAACAATTCCTCTCAGCCTGCAGCATTTGTTTGCCATGTTCGGCGCCACGGTATTGGTTCCTATTCTTTTTAAAGTAAACCCGGCCACGATTTTGTTGTTTAACGGGATTGGCACATTGCTCTATATTTTTATTTGTAAAGGCAGGATACCCGGTTATCTCGGTTCCAGCTTCGCCTTCCTGTCCCCGGTGTTTGTGGTCTTGCCGCAATACGGCTATGAAGCGGCCCTGGGCGGGTTTGTCATCGCCGGGCTGATTTTCAGCCTCGTGGCGTTGTCGATTGGTGCAGTAGGCATGAAATGGATTGACGTGATTTTTCCGCCGGCAGCCATGGGGGCCATCGTGGCTGTTATCGGTCTGGAATTGGCGCCGGTGGCCGCCGACATGGCAGGCCTGACCGCCAAAACGCTTGATCCCCAAGTCATCACCGTCTCGCTCTTTACCCTGGCTGTGACCATCCTTGGCTCGGTAGTTTTCCGTGGCTTTTTCGCCATCATACCGATTCTGGTAGGGGTAGTGGCCGGTTATTTGCTGGCTTTTCTGCTGGGACTGGTGGATACGGCCGGGATTGCCGGCGCGCCCTGGCTGGCCGTGCCTGCCTTTTATACGCCCAAATTCGAATGGAATGCCATTGCCATTATTGCGCCGGCGGCGCTGGTGGTTATCGCCGAGCATGTCGGTCATCTGCTGGTTACCGGCAATATTGTCGGGCGTGATTTGGCGAAAGACCCGGGACTGCACCGTTCCCTGCTGGGCAATGGTTTGTCAACAATCCTGTCCGGCTTTTTTGGTTCTACGCCCAATACCACGTATGGCGAGAATATCGGCGTAATGGCCATCACCAAAGTGTACAGCGTCTGGGTGATTGGCGGCGCGGCCGTAATTGCCATTGTGCTGTCCTTTGTCGGCAAACTGGCGGCAGCCATTCAGAGTATCCCGGTGCCGGTTATGGGCGGCATCTCCCTGCTGCTGTTCGGCGTTATCGCCGCCTCCGGTATTCGCATGCTGCTGGAAGCCAAGGTGGATTACAGCAAAGCCAAGAATCTGATCCTGACCTCCGTTGTGCTCATTGTCGGTATCAGCGGCGCCCATATCAGTTTCGGCACAGTCGACATGAAGGGCATGGCGCTGGCTACCGTAGTGTCCATTCTGGTCAGTCTGGTCTTTAAACTGCTGGAAGTGGCATCGCTCATGAATGACGGTCCGGAGGAACAGGACTGATCGCTTGCTAATCGCGTCAAAAGGACTGTGTTGATAGCACAGTCCTTTTTATTTTAAATTTTTTATAACCGGCGGCAGGATTTTGACAAAAAAAATAGAAAGCTACGAAGTTTTGAATTATTAGCTTGCTCTAAGTACGGCGGGCATCGGGCCGGAAATGGCCTGCGCCGGCTTGCAGATGACAAGAGCAGCTGTATTATTGCGCGAGAGAAGGTTACGCCGATGCTGAGGCTGGTTAGTTGGGATGAATTTTGGGCTGAGTTCCAGCAGGACTGCAAACTGTTTTTGTTTATTTTGGTAGTATTTTGTCTGTTCCGGTTAGGCTTTATCATGGTAATGCATTCGTCGTTGAGCGAGGCGGCCACTGCGGGGGATATAGCCGCCGCCTTCTATTACGGGCTTAGGATCAGCCTTAAAAGCGCCGGCTTGCTGGCAATATTGCCGCTGGTCGCATGTACCGGTCTGAGGCTGGTTATTTCCTGGCGGAAGCTGAGTCGTATCCGCTATTATCTGGGAGCTGTCTACGTTATCGTGCTAAGCTTTTTATTTCATGCCCGCATTCCTTATTATCAGGAATTTCACATGGCCTTCAATCAACTGCTGTTTAATACTTTGAATGATGATGTCACCGCCATTATCCATACCGTCATCGATCAGTACAATCTGCCGGTCAGGCTGCTGCTGGCTGCCGTCACGGCGCTCGTGCTCTGCAAAATGCTGAAACGCTGGCTGGCTGTCCGGACTTTGGCTTTTCCCCGTTTTCCCAAATGGTATCAGAACATTGTGCTGCGGGTCGCGCTATTGATTGTCTTGTATCATCTGGGCATTTTCATCCGCTTTGGCGGTACCATGACCTACGCCTACAACATTGACTGGGAGAATTCGGGCATTACCAAAGACCAGCTCCTCAATGAGGCCATTCTGGACGACGTCCAGGCCCTGTACCGGGCCTATGTCCTGCACGAGCGGGTTATTTCCTCAACCGGTCTTGACATGGAGCCGGCAAAAGTGGCCGATTACGGCCGCTATCTGGCCGGGAGCCAGGTAAATTCCAACAACCTTGATGACTATCTGCGCAAGCAGGTTGTCGCCGGCACGAATGCGCCGCCGCGCCAGGTATTCCTCATTATTGCCGAGAGCTATGCCAACTGGCCGCTGCTGCCAGCCTATCAGAACCTCAATATCGCCAACGGGCTAAAAAGCATTATTGCTGAGGAGGATGCCGCCTATGTGCCCAATTTTCTCCCGAACGGCATGAGCACGATTTCCGGCGTCATGGGGGTGATCACCGGTCTGGCAGAAGCCAATCTGTACCTCAACTATCTGCCGGAATCCTATAAAGAACCTTATGCTACGGCGCTGGCGCCGCAGATGAAACGGCTGGGTTATACAGCCGACTTCTGGTATGCCGGACCTGCATCCTGGGAAAAAGTCCGCGATTTTACCCTGGCCCAGGGTTTTGACGAATTTCATGGCATGGGCGACTATGACAGCGCCGACGGCAATGTGTGGGGCTGTGACGATTACTATCTGTATAAAGCCGTCCTGGGACGCGTCAAAGACGATACACCTGGTTTCCATGTTGTTCTGTCGGTATCCAATCATTCGCCGTACACCGTTGACCTGGCCAAGGCGGGCTTTGATCCTGCCGCAGTTGCCGCCGCCTTGCCGGAAAAACTCAGGCAGGATCAGGAACTGATTAAGAAGCTGGGACATTTTTGGTATGCCGATAAAATGCTGGCGCAGTTCATAAAAGACACCCGCAAGCAGTATCCCGACAGTTTGTTTATTGTAGTCGGCGACCATGCCGACCGGGTGAATATAGAACCCAATCCGCCCATGTATGAACGGTATGCCATCCCGTTCGTGGTTTATGGCAAAGGCATTACCAAGGAATCGTTGCCCGAAAGCGCCGCCGGCAGCCATATCAATGTTACCCCTACGCTGCTGGAGTTGATTGCCCCGGCCGGCTTTGAATATTATTCGGTAGGGCGCAGCCTGACCCTGGGCAACGATTTTGGCATGAACTACGGCTTCTGGATTACGCCCGGTTATATCGGCCATGCCGACGCGGACGGCAGCGAGACTTATCTGCAAAAGCAGGGACAGGCGCCGCCCGGTCCCGATAAGATCCGCGAGGAAGTTGACGCAGCCCGGGCTGTTTCCTGGTGGCGGATAAAATTTGGCAAAATGCTGCACACTGTGCAAGCGATCTAGCCTTACCGGTTTAATATTCCCGGTGTAATGTGCTATACTAATAGGGAAACTAAGGGAACGGAGTGAAGTTATGAAAAAAGTATTTACCGCTGTGGCTGTAATGACTGCTTTGTTATTCCTGCTTACGGCTGGTTGCGCCGGCAACAGCACCGCCCAGCCCAAACAGGCTGAACAGCCTCAGCAACAGGCGCAAACCCAAACACCTGCCGCTAAAAACAGCGTAGCCCTGTTTGAAACCTCCAAAGGCAATTTCCGGGTAGAACTGTTTGAAGACAAAGCGCCGCTGACCACCAAGAATTTTATTAATCTCGTCAATAAAGGGTTCTATAACGGGCTGATATTCCACCGGGTTATTGATGACTTTATGATCCAGGGCGGCGATCCCAAGGGCAACGGCACCGGCGGTCCCGGCTACACGATTCCGGATGAATTTCATCCTGATCTCAAGCATACCGAAGGCGTTATTTCCATGGCCAATGCCGGTCCGAACACCGGCGGTTCCCAGTTTTTCATAACCCTTAAGGCGACACCCTGGCTGGACAATAAACACGCCGTTTTCGGCAAAGTCATTGCCGGCATGGATGTCGTCCACGCCATCGGCAAGGTCAAAACCGGTGCGCAGGATAAACCGGTGGAAGATATCGTCATTAAAAAGATCACCATTGAACCAGCCCAGTAAATATAAAAGCTATTTTGGCATTAAAATGAAGGGAATCATTGATTGTGGGGTATAATTATGGTACAATAAAGCCGCAGAAGGAGGTTGATGATTATGCCTCAAATCATTCCAATTCGGGATTTGAAAAATACCAGTGAAATTTCTCAGAGGTGCCACGCATCCAATGAACCCATTTTTGTTACGAAAAATGGTTATGGAGATATGGTAATTATGAGTATGAAAATGTATGAAGAGAAGCTGGCCATGCTCGATGTCTATAGCAAGCTTGCTGAAGCTGAGAAACAGCTGGCGGAAGGGAAAGTGCTTGACAGCGGCACTTCGTTAAAAAGCCTAAGAGAAAAATATAATGTATAAGCTGCTCATCACGGAGCTTGCGCATCAGGATTTGGACAGTATCGTTTCGTACATCGCCGTACAACTGACCAATCCCAAAGCAGCCGGAGATTTTCTTGACGAAGTGACCGCTTGTTATGGCTTTCTAAAAAGCAACCCGATGATGTACGAACGGTGCCAAGATAGGCGGTTGGGAGAAGAAGGCTATCGGAAAGCGGTAATCAAGAATTACGTGCTTGTGTACAAAGTCAATGAAGCGTCCCAAACGGTCAGCATTATGCGCTTTTTCTACGGCGCGCAGGATTATACGAAGTTAATATGATTTGCTATACGCTTTAAGGTAAGGCATCTGTCAACGGACAGGTGCTTTTTTGCTGTAACAAAATTTAAAGAAGAACAGGGGGACAGGGTAATTGTTTCGAGACAAATCAGCTGACCGCCGACTGAATATTCATTTTGTCTCTGTAAAAAGAACAAAACAGTGTGATTAATGCTGTAAAGACAAGAATTACGATACAAAGAGCAAGCCGTTTGCCTTAAACGGCTCTTTTTATCGCTTCCTAACTTTAATACGTTAAAGTAAAATAGGATTAGATTTTACGGAGTGGAGGAGTAGTAAGTGAAAAAATTGATTGCTGCCATGATGGCGCTGCTGGTGGCCGGCATGCTGGTGGCCGGGTGCGGCGGAGCTGACAAGAAAAAGATCGTTGTCGGTCTGGACGACAATTTTCCGCCCATGGGATTTCGTGATGACAAAAACAATATCGTAGGTTTTGATGTGGATATGGCGAAAGAGGCCGCCAAGCGGCTGGGGATGGAAGTGGAGTTCAAGCCCATTGACTGGAACAGCAAGGAAGCCGAACTCAGTGGCAAACGGGTGGATGCGCTGTGGAACGGGTTGACAATTACCGAAAAACGCAAGGAGAACATTCTGTTCACTAACCCCTATATGGAAAACCGCCAGATTATTGTTGTGGCCGCCAACTCGCCGATCAAGGCCAAGGCCGATCTGGCCGGCAAGGTCGTGGGGGCGCAGGAAGGCAGCAGCAGTATTGAAGCGCTGGAAAAGGATGCCGCCACGCTCAAATCTTTCAAAGAACTGAAGAAATTCGGCGACAATGTGGCCGCGCTGATGGACTTGAAGACCGGCCGGCTTGATGCTGTGGTCGTAGACGAGATTGTCGGCCGCTACTACATAGCTAAAAAACCGGGCGAGTACAGCATTCTGGCCGATAACTTCGGCTCGGAGGAATATGGTGTGGGCTTGCGTAAAGATGACAAGGAACTTTTGGCCAAATTGCAAAAAGCGATGGACGAAATGAAAAAAGACGGCACTGCCGCTAAGATTTCCAAGCAATGGTTTGGCGAAGACATTGTAAAGTAAGGAAGTAATCCATGGACTATATACTGGGAATATTACCGCCGCTGCTGACCGGCACGGCGGTAACGCTGCAAATGTTTTTCAGCACCATTATTCTGGCGTTGCCGCTCGGCCTGCTGCTGGCCCTGGCCCGCATTTCCCGGTTCAGGGCGGTGAGCGGGACAGTCGGGGTATATATCTGGCTGTTTAGGGGAACTCCCTTAATGCTGCAGCTATTATTTATTTATTACGGCCTGCCGTTCGTACCCTATATCGGCTTGCGCCTGCCAGATTTCCCGGCCGCACTGCTGGCGTTTGTCCTGAACTATGCCGCCTACTTTGCCGAAATTTTCCGGGCCGGTATCCAGTCGATTGACCGCGGCCAGTATGAAGGCGCCAAAGTCCTGGGCATGACGTATGTACAGACCATGCGGCGCATTGTCCTGCCACAGGTTATCAAGCGGGTACTGCCGCCGGTGAGCAATGAAACCATCACGCTGGTCAAGGATACCTCTCTCATCTACGTATTGGCCATGAACGATTTGCTCAGGACGACCCGGGCCATTGTCCAGCGCGATTTTGACACCACCCCCTTTATTGTGGCTGCCGTATTTTATCTCTTGATGACGCTGGTGCTTACCTGGCTGTTCCAGAAGCTGGAGCAGCGGTATGCCGTGTATGATGAGTAGGGGTAGGGGTATTGAGACATGAACATGATTAAAGCAAGCAATATTCATAAACGATTTCACAACTTGGCAGTCTTGCAGGGGATTTCGCTGACAGTGAACAAAGGCGAGGTTGTGGCTATTATTGGTCCCTCCGGTTCCGGCAAAAGCACTTTGCTGCGCTGCCTCAACCGGCTGGAGAGCATCGACCGGGGAACGATCGAGATCGAAGGGGAACTGCTGGCGGCAAACGATGCCGGCGGCAACGTCCGCTATGCGCCGGAAGCCGCTGCCCGGCAGATTTGCCGCAAGATGGGCATGGTCTTTCAGCAGTTTAATCTTTTTCCCCATCTTACGGTGCTGGAAAACTTGATTGAAGCGCCGCTTACCGTCAAAGGCCTGAAGCGGGAGGAAATTGTGCCCCTGGCTGAAGAACTGCTGCGCAAGGTGGGACTGGCGGAAAAACGCGATGTTTATCCGTCGCGGTTGTCCGGCGGCCAGAAGCAGCGGGTAGCTATCGCCCGGGCCCTGGCCATGAAGCCGGCTATTATGCTGTTTGACGAACCGACTTCGGCCCTGGACCCCGAGCTGACCGGCGAGGTCTTGAAGGCGATGCGCCGCCTGGCCGAAGAACACATGACCATGCTGGTCGTTACCCACGAAATGGCGTTTGCCCGAGAGGTGGCCAACCGGGTTATATTTATGGACGCCGGTGAAATTGTGGAGCAGGGGCTGCCGGAAACCGTCTTTGGCTCGCCGGTGCATGACCGGACCAAAGC
>JAEZQV010000173.1 GCA_023441125.1 Bacillota bacterium | reverse complement strand
CTGTCGGGCGGCCAGCAGCAGCGGGTCATGGTGGCCCGGGCTTTGGCCGGCAATCCGTTATTGTTACTGCTGGATGAACCAACCAGCGGCATTGACTGCGCCGCCAGTGAAAGAATCCATGAACTGCTGAACCAGCTTAATGCCACATTGGGGATCACGATTGTAATGGTGTCGCATGATATTGAGAATGCCACCCGTTATGCCGGCAAGGTAGCCTGCATTAATCGTTGTCTCTGTTTCTACGGGGACAGCGAAGAGTTTCGTTCCAGCCACGCTACGATGCGGCATTTATGGTATTTTTCGGGATATTCTGGTTAGGAGGATGGTAATGCCGATTGTAGAGATATTTCAGTATGATTTTATGCAACGGGCTTTTTTTGCCGGCGTTATTACCGCGGTTGTTTGCCCGCTGTTAGGCTTGTTTGTGGTAGTACGCCGGCAATCACTGATTGGCGATGGCCTGGGCCATATTGCCTTTGCCGGTGTAACCGGCGGTTATTTGGCGGGTATTTATCCGGCGGCCGGAGCCTTTATTCTTACGATTGCCGGCGCGATTGGCATTGAACGTGTTCGCCGCCGGCGCACACAGATGGCCGATACCGCTCTGGCAATATTTTTCTATTCTGGTATTTCGCTGGCTATCATATTCAGTACGATTACCCGGATCCCGAGCGCTAGCTTGCTTGGTTTTTTATTTGGCAGCATCCTGACGGTGACGTGGCAGGACGTCCTGGTTATTGCCGGGTGCGGGGTTCTTGTGTTGGCGTTTATCCTTGGTAATTATAACAAGCTGGTTTTGGTGGTTTTTGATGAAGACGTTGCCAAGGTTGCCGGTATCCGCATCGATACCGTTAATATGATAATTAGTATTGTTACTGCCGTTACTGTTGTAACCGGGATGATGGTTGTCGGTATTTTAATGGTCAGTGCTTTGATGATTGTGCCGGTGGCGGCGGCCGAGCAATTGGGCAAAGGCTTTAAAGCTACGTCGGCATGGGCGGTGGTCATAGCCATAGTGGCGGTAATTTTTGGTTTGACTGCCAGTTTTTATTTGGATATTGCACCGGGCGGTTCCATTATTTTAGCTGCCATTCTTTTGTATATTGCAACAGCTGTATTCCGTCAGCTCCGCTATACGCGGCGGCGAGTCGGGCAGATACAGAAGTATAGCTAACTTGTCATAGGGCGATTTGTTTTGTATAATGAAGTTTAATATACACTATACATAATTAGGAGGCTGACCATGAACTATAGCAGACAACAGGCTTGGCAGCTTTTGCATCAGCATGTGCGAAGCGAAGTCCTGCTGAAACACTGCCTGGCGGTTGAGATTGCCATGCGGGCATATGCCGCTAAATTTGGTGAGGATGTTGAATACTGGGGCGCAGTAGGCCTGCTTCACGATGTTGATTTTGAGAAATATCCGGACGATCATCCCCATCATGCCCGGGAAATTCTTATATCAGCAGGTTACGACAGCCAGTTTGCCACCGATGTGGAAGCGCATGCCCGTGACTGGCAACCGGAGCGAACCTTGCTCCAAAAGACGCTGCTGGCTGTGGACGAATTAACCGGCTTTATCATTGCCTGTGCATTAGTGCGCCCTGATAAGAGTCTGGCTAATCTGGAATTAAAGTCAATCATGAAGAAAATGAAGGATAAAGCGTTTGCCCGCGCTGTTAACCGGGAAACCATAACGAACGGCGCTGCGGCTATGAATGTGGACTTAAAAGAGCATATCGAATTTGTTACCCAGGCGCTGGCCCAGGCCGTTACCCGGCCCGAGTATCAGGAGCTGCCGCTGGTAGGTTAAATAATATCAAACATAAATGAGCTAGAAAGTGCATACAGATTAGGTGAGGACAGCTAAGAGGAGAGAGAGAATGGCAAAAGATGTTCTGAATAAGCTTACCGTTAATCTGTATGACACCGACATTCGGGAAAGACTGTATGATCATCTGATGATACTCTTACAGCGTCAGGAGGGTCTAAATTTAAGGCCGCTGGTGGCTCTATGCATTGGTTCAGACCGTTATACCGGTGATTCGCTGGGGCCCTTAATCGGAACCCATCTGGAGGAAAACACCGAGTGTCATGTTTATGGCACGTTGGAACATCCTGTCCATGCCGGTAACTTTGTTGAAACTTTAAACATCATTAATCACCGGTATCATCATCCGCTCATTATCGCCATTGATGCCTGTCTGGGCAAAAACCATGAAATTGGCAATATTGAAATCTGGCAGGGGGGATTGGCGGCGGGCATTGCGGTGGGCAACAGGTTGCCTACTGTCGGCGATATCTCCATTATTGGTGTGGTGAATGCCCAAAGCCAGATCGGCTACCTTGATTTACAGAGTACGCCATTATCCAAGGTAATGAAATTAAGTAAAGTAATCAGTGAAGCGCTTGCCGAAGCAGTCAACACCGTGACGGTTGAAGCCATGCTTGCCTGTACGAAGTCAACTGCCAAGTGACTGAAACAAAACAGCGGGATTGCTTAGGAATGATAGGCTGATAGTTCAGCCTGCATTCTTTAAAAGCAACCCCGCTCTTTTTTGCCCCCAATGTATTTCGCTGTAGCCATTTTATTCCTCAGGAAACACCCTGTCCCACATCATGTATAATATTACCAGTATGCTGGCAAAAAAGATGCCGATATCAGCGATGTAACGCTCCATAGCGACCATGCCTCCCGCATTAATTTCCGCTTCTTATCTGGATTATATGCTACTTGAATTATCTGTGCAAGGTTAAAAAAAATAAATATTTTCTGCCAGGCACTTTCTGTTTGTCTACCCCATAGAATTTAACCGACAGATTTTTCGGGGGTGAATGACTGAATGGCTCTTTCGTTTATTGCGGTATTGGCAGCTTCAGTAATAAAAGGCATCACCCTGCTTGTTTCTTATATAGCAAATAACACGTTTCCTTTGCCGCTGTCGGAGAAAGATGAGCATATCTATTTACAGCGCCTAAAGGACGGGGATGAAAATGCCCGCAATGTATTAATTGAGCGTAACCTGCGATTGGTAGCCCACATCGTCAAGAAATTTGACAACACCGGTGAAGATGTTGATGACCTGATCTCCATCGGTACGATTGGTCTCATTAAAGCCATCAACACCTTTGACACGGCTAAAAAGATTCGTCTGGCTACCTATGCAGCGCGGTGCATCGAGAATGAAATACTCATGCATTTGAGAAGTACCCGGCGTATTCGCAGTGAGGTAAGCTTGTACGACCCTATTGGTGTCGATAAGGAAGGAAATGAAATAACGTCATATGGTTATCTGTAATAGCCTATAAACTTGCGAATCATCTAGGTAATAGAGGATGTAGAACCAGCGTGAAATTATCGTCGCGCTGGTCTTTTTCTTTGCGATAGGCAGCGTATTCCATGATTGACTTCAGCATTTGATTCTTGACTGCCGGGTCCTCAATGTCCCAATATATTTCCAATATCTTTTTCACTTTAGGTATAATTTGTTTTTGAGCCTTTTCACGAATCTGTGCCGCTTTGATCACTGACTCTGTCTCAATCATAGTATTCTGGGCGGCAGCGATGCGCTCAGATAATTTGTTAGCACGATCTAAGTAAGTGGCTTCGTCATATATTTTTTTTTCTAAGAGTTCATGAAGGTAATTTTTTTGCTGATCAAGTTCTACTAATTCTTTACTAAGGTTTTTTAAAATAGTTTTCTTAATATCAATGATATTATTCTCGCGTTCGTTTTGAGGGATTTCAGTATATTTCCGGCTATATTGCTCAAGCCAGTTTTGCAGACCGTCAATTATTCTCTTCTCGACATATTCAAAGCGGCTGCTCTTATTAGAGCATTGCGTATTATAACAAACGATATGAGGGTATTGTTGGTGTTTATATGGCCGGTATACCATGGAGC
>JAEZQV010000097.1 GCA_023441125.1 Bacillota bacterium | reverse complement strand
CCCCCGAAGAGGCCAATTTCAGTGACAAGTCGTCGGCTAAATTAACTATCTTACTTACTTTTACCCCGGGCGCCGGCTCCAGTTCATAGCGGGTAACTGTCGGCCCCTGACAAGTGTTGATAACTTTGGCACTGACACCAAAACTATCCAGCGTCTGCTCCAGTATCCTGGCGTTATCGGCTACTTCCTTGGGCACCTTTGTGAAACGCGGCCGATTGGGTTTCTTTAATATGGCTACCGGCGGCAGCTCGTAGGCAGCGGCTGTGGCCGTAGTATTACCGGCAGTTGCCGTTTTCGCGGGGGAAAAGGCTGCCGGTTCAGACCGTCTATACTCAGGGAGTATGGTATCGGGCGAACTATTTCTTTCTTTTTCCGGGGAATAGGCAATCAATTCCGGTCTGTCATCACGCTGTTGATCATAAAAACGGGATTGCTGCTTCAGCTCGTCATCACGCTCGGCAAAAATGGTTTCCGAGGACGCCGCGATAGCTTCCCGGGCCGAAGTTAAGCTTTCCATAGCCTTTCTTCTGGCATTTTGCAGGGTCTCGGCCAACGACCAGGTTGTACTCAGCAGCACGGAACAAAGCAGCAAAGCTGACAATACAATAATGGACCCGTCAACTCCCAGCAATTTACGCAGGGAAAAAAGCAGCATGCCGCCGGCAAAGCCGCCGCCGGCTACCAGACTGTCAGGCATGATTTCCTGGCCGACTGGAATTCTAATATGATGATAAATCGCTAAACCGATAAAATATAAAATGAGCAGCCCCCAAAACTTGATTGAATAGCCAATTGAGCTTTTTGCTACGATATATTTTAGTCCGATTATAAACAAGACCACGGGTACAGCCACCGCACCAATGCCAAATGTGTATTTTAGCATTTTGGCAATAAACAGTCCCAGCGGACCGACGTTTAACCCCAGCAGGCTGATTAAAGCCAGGAGTCCGCCGGTGACCAGTGTTATTCCAAGCAATTCGTGCCGTAATTCAGGCGTTAAAAGGGTTAACCACCTAGGCAAAACATACCACCTCTAACAGTATTTTGTTCTCCATAATAACAGAAATTCCTTTATTTTTGAAGAAAAACTTGGTATTACAAATGCTGTGCCGGATTACCCGGCAGGCCAATAAACATAAATAAGCACGGGATTCTTTGTCACGAATCCCGTGCTTATTTATTAACCTTGCAATGCCGGCCTGTAGGTAAGCGAAACCCCCGGTTGGATGTCAGCACGCAAATAATCGGCAGGATTACTTGAAATGATACGGACAATCCGGCATTGCTCCTCTGAGATTTTTTCGATCATTACTTTCGCACCGGCATACTCTATTTCCTCATACGTGTTCGAGGCTTCTGCCGGCGGTAAGACCAACTCCAGCGGCATGATTGTCCAGAGCACCATTATTGCTTCAGCCCCTTTGTCTCCTTGTTGGCCTGAATTAATTCCTGCAGCTTGTTCATAGCTTGCGATATCCCGCCCAGTTCATCGATAAGCCCGTAGCGAACAGCATCTTTACCGACCACGGATGTACCTATATCCCGCGACAGTTCACCGGTTTTATACAACAGTTCCTTCCACTTTTTCTCGCTGATATTCGAGTGGCAGGCAACAAAGCGGTTTACACGGTCCTGCATTTTCTCCAGATAGTCAAAGGAACTCTGCGCGCCGATAACCAGGCCTGTCAGGCGGATGGGATGAATTGTCATGGTGGCGCTTTCGACAATAAACGAATAGGTGGCCGATACGGCAATGGGAACGCCAATACTATGGCCCCCGCCCAAAACAATTGATACCGACGGTTTGGACATACTGGCAATCATTTCGGCAATGGCCAAACCGGCTTCCACATCACCGCCAACCGTATTTAATAGCAGCATAACCCCCTCAATCTCCGGGCTTTGCTCAATAGCAACCAGTTGCGGCATGATATGCTCATATTTGGAAGTCTTATTATTGGGCGGCAGCACCATATGGCCTTCAATTTGTCCAATTATGGTCATTACATGAATATTGGTTTTTGCTGTCGGCACTTCTGTAGATCCCAGTTCCTGGATATTGGCCGCCGGTCCCGCCTTTTTAGCTTGCCGGCTTCTTTTGGGAACTTCACCGGGCGTGGGTGAAATCTGTGGCTCTTCCGGATTAACGCCCGGCGGAGCAACCACCGGATTATCATTTACAATCATAGTATGGATCCCTCCAGCTAGTAAGCTTATCTTTATAATCTACACTATAGTATTGGCGCTGAAGATGATTTCATACTGTTTGCCGCCCAGTAAATAATAAACCTGGACGGTGCGACTGTACTGATGCGCGGTCCAGGTTTACAGTGTTTATATTGTTATACTTCCATTATTATCGGCAGTATCATAGGGCGGCGGCGGGTACGTTCATATAAATATTTACCCAGGGTATCACGCACATTGGACTTGATAGCAGCCCATTCTGTAACGCCATTGAGCTCACATTTTTCCAGCGCCTGCTTTACCCGCTCTCTAGCTTCTTCCATAAGCTGTTCCGACTCCCTGACGTAAACAAAACCGCGCGAGACGATATCGGGACCGGCGGCTACCTGTCCCCGTTGTTTGTCCATAGTAACAACAACGATGAGTATTCCGTCCTGAGAAAGCTGGCGACGGTCCCTCAGCACAATGTTGCCAACATCGCCAACTCCCAGCCCGTCTACCAAAACGTTGCCGGAAGTCACTTTACCGTTTAAGGTGCCCTTGTCCGCAGTGAATTCCAATACCTGGCCATTTTCGACGACAAACACATTCTCTTTGGGCATGCCCAGTGACTGCGCCAATTGCGAATGTTTAATCAGGTGGCGGTATTCTCCATGTACCGGGATAAAAAATTTAGGTCGTATCAGGTTATGCATCAGCTTGAGTTCTTCCTGACTGGCATGGCCTGAAACATGAATACCGGATGTCGACTCATAGACAACCTCTGCGCCTTGCCGGAAAAGGTAATCAATAGTGCGTGAGACCAGCTTCTCATTGCCAGGAATGGGTGTCGCCGAAATAATTACCGTATCGCCGGGAACAATTTCAACTTTTTTATGATCAGACATTGCCATTCTGGTCAAAGCCGACATGGGCTCGCCCTGACTGCCGGTCGTTAGGATAACAATGCCTGAGGCCGGATAATTATTAATTTCATCAACATCAATGATAACGCCTTCCGGCACATTTAAGTAGCCTAGCTCCAGGGCAATATTGACGACATTGACCATGCTGCGCCCGAGGATAGCTACCTTGCGCCTGTATTTGCAGGCGGTGTCGATGGCCTGTTGAATGCGGTGGACGTTAGAGGAAAAGGATGCAATAATAATGCGTTCCTTGGCGGTGCGAAAGGTTTCATCAAAGGTGATTCCCACGGATTTCTCACTTTGCGTATAGCCGGGACGCTCTGCGTTGGTACTGTCTGCCAGGAGTACCAGTACCCCTTGATCTCCCAGTTCAGCGAATCTGTGAAAATCGGTGACTTTGCCGTCAACAGGCGTTTGATCAAGCTTAAAATCACCGGTATGAACGATTACGCCCACAGGTGTTTTGATGGATAATGCTACGGCATCAGCTATGCTGTGACTTACCCGGATAAAACCGACCTTAAAGTTGCCGATTTGAATCTGGTCACCCGGCTTAACGGCATTCAGATTGTTTACGGACACATTGTTTTCTTTCAAACGCCCCTCAAGAATTCCGAGTGTCAGCCGGGTTCCGTAAACAGGTACATCAAGCTGCTTTAAAACATAAGGCAATGCGCCGATGTGGTCTTCGTGACCGTGCGTTAATACAATCGCCTTTACCAAATCACGATTGTCCATCAGATAGGTGATATCAGGAATAACCAGATCAATGCCCAGCATGTCGTCTTCCGGAAACATTAACCCTGAATCGATCAGTACTATTTCCTCACCGTAACGCACTACCGTCATGTTTTTACCGATTTCCCCCATCCCGCCCAGGGGAATTATTTGTACTTTGTTTGGTTGACGCGCCAAAAAAACATACACCTCCGTGTAAATAAATTTGCAAATATAAAACTGCCCGTTCATTAAAGAAAAGATAAAAAACCGGCCGTCCTGCCCACTTGTGACTAATTATAACCTATTTGACTGGCTATGACAACAAGGGGCATGCTTGCTCCGGCAATATTATATGCAAAAATTGCCTACACATACAAAAAACCGGCAGCACACCGGCTGCCGGCTAAAAGCGTAGCTATATACTACCCAGGGATTGCATTACTTTTTTGAGTTGTTCCCGTTCGCCCGCAGTTGGCGGTACCAGCGGCAAGCGCACCGGCCCGGCATTAATACCGATGAGATTAACCGCTTCTTTAATGGGGATTGGATTGGTCGTAACAAAAATCACTTTAAAGAACGGCATAAGCTCAAGATGCAAGGTTTGCGCCTTATCTTTATCACCGGCGGCAAAGGCAGCAATCATCTCCTGCAGGCGTTTGCCGACAATATGTCCGGCTACGCTGATCACGCCGTGGCCGCCCACCCCCAGGATCGGCAAGGTCAGGCCGTCGTCACCGCTGTAAACCAGAAAGTCACTGGGTGTTGTCCGGATAATCTCAGACACTTGCTCCAGGCTGCCGCTTGCTTCTTTAACGGCAACAATATTTTTAATTTCGGCAAGACGCGCAACGGTTGGCGGCAAAATATTCGAACCTGTCCGCCCGGGAACATTATAGACAATAAGCGGTAATTGTGTGGCATCCGCAATTGCTTTGAAGTGTTGGAAAAAGCCTTCTTGCGGCGGTTTATTATAATAAGGCCCGACGAGCATGGCACCATGTACACCGATTTTTTCCGCTTCTTTAGTCAGTTCGATCGAAGCCCTGGTATCATTGGAACCTGTGCCGGCAATGACAGTAGCCTGATGGCCAATTGCTTCCATAACCGCGGCAAAAAGTTTAATCTTTTCGTCTTTGCTAAGGGTGGCTGATTCGCCGGTACTACCGGCAACAACTACGCCGTCAGAACCATTGTTTACGAGGTATTTCGCCAACTTGGCGGCTTCACCGTAATTTACGCTGTAGTCGTCATTAAACGGGGTCACCATTGCGGTTAAGACACGCCCAAAATTCCTCACAAAACTCTCCCCTTATTAATTTGATAAGCCGAATTTCTCATGCAGCGATTTAACAGCAGCGCCAATATCACTTTGCGGTACCAGCGCTGAAATCGAAGTATGGGAATCTACGGTCTGCAAAATAGCAATCCTGTTTCGCGCCAAGGCTTCGATAAAATTTGCCATAACTCCGGGTACTTCACGCATCCCGCCGCCAACCACCGATACTTTGGCACAGTTTTCCAGAGCTTCAATTTCAAAGCCTTGCCGCTTTAGCTTTACCAACGCCCGCTCGGCATGATCCGCATTTATGGTAAACATAATCTGGCCGGGATGCACATTGATCAAATCAACACTGATGCCGCTGTCGGCCATCGTCTTAAAAACCTTAAAACTCGCATCAGAGCCGGTGGTATCGTCAAGCTGGACTTTAATCTGAACAATATTGGCCAGGTAGGTAACGCCGGTAGCCACGCGGTCGACGACATCGGCCCCAACCGTATCCTCATTGGCAATATTGGTGATAAGGGTCCCGGGAGCATCCGTAAAGGTTGACTTAACGATCAGGGGAATATTTTTTTGCATAGCAATTTCCACAGCCCGGGGGTGAATCACCTTGGCACCCTGATGGGCCAGCTGACATACCTCACCGTAACTTATACAGTCAAGAATTTTGGCATTGTCGACAATCCTCGGATCGGCGGTCATGATCCCGTCAACATCGGTATAAATTTCAACCATCTCGGCATTTAATGCCGCCCCCAGCGCAGCAGCGGTGGTATCACTGCCTCCCCGCCCCAGGGTGGTGAACTCACCATCAGCCGTCATGCCCTGGAAGCCGCAGACAACAGGCACTTTCCCCAGTTTTAGGAGACTTATCAGCCGCGTTGGATCACACTTTAAAATACGGGCATCTGTAAAATTGGCATCCGTAATGATGCCTGCATGCCCGCCAGTTAGCATAACTGCGTCCATACCGGCGGCCTGCAGCGTGCCGGCCATAACTACAGCCGAAATGATTTCGCCACAGTACATAATCTGGTCAAGCTCGCGCGCGGCAATATTTTTGTTAGCTGCCCGCGCCGTGCTTATGAGTGTATCGGTAGCATAGGGAGCTCCCTGGCGTCCCATTGCCGATACCACTACAACCGGATTAAACCCTTGGTCCCGCGCTTTTTCAATCTTGCGCACAACCAGTTCCCGCACTTCGGGCGACGCTACCGACGTCCCTCCGAATTTCTGGACAATTACTCGCATTTTTTACACCTCAAATTAAATTATGCTCAATCATATATTCGGCAATCTGCACGGCATTAAGCGCCGCACCTTTGCGAATTTGATCACCCACTACCCACAGGTTTAACCCATGCGGCACAGTTTTGTCCGCCCGTATCCGGCCAACAAACACTTCATTGCGGTCCGACGTGTATAACGGCATAGGGTACAGCATTTCCGCCGGGTTATCCTGGACAATAACACCGGGGAATTTGGCCAGCAGTTCTTTGGCTTGTGCCGGCGGCAACGGACCCTCTAATTCAAGATTTACCGATTCAGAGTGACTGCGGAATACAGGCACACGGACGGTTGTTGAAGTAATGCCGATGGTATAATCATTTAATATTTTATGCGTCTCATGGACCATCTTCATTTCTTCCTTGGTATAATCGTCATCAACAAACACATCAATATGCGGTAACAGATTAAAGGCGATTTGATAATGTTTAGGCATGCTGGC
This sequence comes from Bacillota bacterium, assembly GCA_023441125.1. The sequence goes on along the minus strand of JAEZQV010000097.1, from coordinate 39 downwards.
GCTAGGCAAAATAGCAGCCTCAGCCGGACGGCCCTCGAC
>JAEZQV010000413.1 GCA_023441125.1 Bacillota bacterium | reverse complement strand
GGAATGGATCTATCGGCCAATTACGAGGATTGCGGCTGTATGATTTTTAAGGAGGAACAGGACCCTCATGCCGGGGCCAGCGGTTGTGCCAGTTCCGGAATAGTATTTACCGGTTATATTTACCGGTTGCTAATGAACCAAAAGCTGCGGCGAATTTTGCTGGTAGGCACAGGCAGTTTACATAGCACAACATCGTATCAGCAAAAAGAATCAATTCCCTGCATTGCCCATGCCGTAGCAATTGAGATGTAAAAGGAGGCACACCTGTGCAGACATATCTAATGGCCTTTGTTATTGGCGGCTTAATCTGTGTGATGGGTCAGCTGCTGATGGATCTGACCCCGCTTACCCCGGCACACGTCTTGGTACTGTTTGTGGTGTTGGGCGGCGTATTAAGCGGCCTGGGATTATATCAGCCGCTGGTCGATATCGGTGGCGCCGGAGCGACCGTGCCGTTGCCGGGCTTCGGCCATGCGCTGGTCGCCGGCACCATAGAAGAAATAAACAGGATCGGCTTCTGGGGAATTTTCAGCGGTGCGGTAAAGGCCACTGCGACCGGTATTACGGCAGCCGTTGTTTTTGGCCTAATTATGGCCGTTATTTTCAATCCGAAAGGGTAGGCGCAAATTGACATGTTGGCAATAGACCTTGTTGGCTTACTACTAACTATGGGTTTGGTCAGTATCAGATATCCGCATTATGCTTTGGCAGCCGCGCTGGCGAATGCCTTAGGCCAGATAGTTATGGCAGTTTTACTGGCGGGTAACATTGAAAAAATGATTTCGGCCGGAGCCTTTAGTTCAGCTACTGTCAGCAATTTAAGCGAGTTAAAAATTATCCTTTTTACGCTAAGCGGTCCGCTAACTAATTTCCTCCTCAGCAAGGCAGCCGGCGGCACGGAATATGTCAGCACCGCGCAGTTATGGAACCCGACTGCAGTGTTAAAACAGCCGCTGGCGGTCATAAATCTTAGATTTGCTATGATTTCTTTGCTTTTCAGTGTTTTCCAGTTTTTTCAGTAAAGCATGGGGTGATGAATGTGCCGAAGCGAGTTTCCAGCAAGATAGCAGGTTATGTAAAACCCACTCAGGATCAAAGGCAAAATCAGGATCGTGCACAACAATACGATCAAGCTGCAAATACTGATATTACCAGAGGCTTTATCCAATCGCAGGCTGCCATGGGTAATGCAGCGCAGCAAAATAATTCGCAGGAAGTTGTGGAGTTGTTAAGCAGGATCAACAGTCAACTGGAAAGTCTGCAGGGTGCACTCACGGCCGGTCATGCGGGCTCCGGGCAATCTCAGCCGAATAATGCCGCCACTCAAACCGGCGGTCAGAATCAGCAGACGTCACAGCCACCAGGCAAACAACAGCAACCCGCAAGCGCTCAAACTAAGCCGGCTGCATCCCAGGAGTTAAGAAACCTGTTCAGTATGATGCTGCAAAGTGCCGGCGACCAAAACACGGTGGCCGGTACCGGTCAGAATCAAACCGGGCAAACGCAAAATCAGGGCCAGGGGGAGGGACAAGCCAAAGATTCCGCCGGCAACAACCAGGATAATACCAGCAATATCGCCGTGCAGACTGCAGCCCAAGTACTGGCGCAGGCCCAATATGAGCTTTCCAATGAGCTCGAAGCCAGCCTGAAAAAACTCAAACAAGTAATCAGTGAAAGCGAAAAAATTGCTGTAAAAATCAGTAATTTGCTAGGAGAAGAAGACAGCCAAAATCAATGAGGTGATACATTTGGCTAAAGCCAATGAGCTGCAAAAGAAGGTTCGCGTGATTCTGGTTACCGATGGCGACAGGGTGGCGCAGCAAGCAGTTGAAAATATCGCTGGTTCTTTAGGACTGCGGTGCATTTCCGCATCAGCGGGCAATCCGACGCCAATCAGCGGCAAACGGATTGTCGATTTGCTAAAAACAGTCCCCTATGACCCGGTGCTGGTAATGTTTGATGACAAAGGCCGTCAGGAAAAAGCCGAAGGCGAGCAAGCGCTGGAATATGTCGCCAACCATCCGGATATTGAGGTACTGGGTGCGGTCGCGGTTGCGTCCAATACGACCGGCATAGCCGGCGTACAGGCTGATGCCTGCGTAGACTGCAAGGGTCATTTGATCGATCTGTCGGTAGACAAGAAAGGAGAGATAAAAACAAAAGAGGAAGACTGCGGCTGCAAACCGACCATTACCGGTGATACCGTGGATGTCCTGAATGATATTGATATACCGGTTATAATTGGCGTTGGCGATATCGGCAAAATGGATAAGCACGACGATTTAAGCCGTGGGGCGCCGATAACCCGCAAAGCTATCGAAGAGATCCTGAAACGGAGTGGCGTTAACTATGGGTGATGAACGAAAAGTTTTTAAAGAACTGGATAAAAATATTAATTATATCAAGGACCTGCTGGGAGTTGGCGAGACGTTTGACATCATCTTCCGGGAATACCGGGTAGGCCGAAAACGCGCGGCGTCCTTTTCCATTAACGGTATGACCAACGATGTCGTACTGTCCAACGTATTTGAGGAATTAACCGCCTACAACCAGGAAGAACTGGTGGTTAATACTTTGCAAAAATTATTTTATTCGCGGGCCATTCATTCGCAGGCCAAATTGCTGGAAAATATGAATGATGCCATAACCAGCCTGCTGTCCGGTGAATTGCTGTTTTTCGTGGACGGCGAAGAGCAGGTAATCGTGCTCGATGCCCGTGCGTATCCGGCCCGCGCTCCTTCGGAATCCAATATTGAAAAAGTAACCAGAGGTTCACGGGATTCGTTTGTGGAAACCATTGTTTTCAATACCGCCCTGATCCGTCGGCGGCTGCGCGATCCCAAGCTCAGATTTGAAATTATTAAGGTGGGCACACGTTCACAAGCCGATATTGCCGTATGTTACATCAAGGATATTACTAATCCTGAACTGGTAAATACGGTAAAAGAACGAATCAACAATATTGATATCGACGGTGTACCGATGGCCGAGAAGGCCATTGAGGAGTATATCGTAGCCGGCAGCAAATGGAATCCGCTGCCGCGGGTACGCTACACGGAACGCCCGGATGTCGCAGCGGTTCATTTACTGGAAGGTCATCTCTGCCTGATTGTGGATACTTCACCCAATATCATGATTTTGCCGACAACCGTCTGGCATCATGTGCAGCATGTGGAAGAATATCACCAAAACGTGGTCATCGGCTCCTATCTGCGGCTGATCAGACTGGCCGGGGTCATGTTATCCCTGATTTTGCCGCCATTATGGCTGGCCGTTGTGCTCAACAGACATATCCTGCCGGAATCATTGGCCTTCCTCGGACCCCAGGAAGCCGGCATTATCCCGATCGGCATCCAGTTTCTCCTGGCTGAATTCGGCGTTGAACTGGTCAGGATGGCCACCGTGCATGTCCCTACGGCCCAATCTACGGCCCTGGGGTTTATCGGCGCCTTTATGCTGGGCGATATCGCCACCAAAGTCGGGTTGTTCGGCAACGAAACCATTTTTTATACTGCGGTGGCGGCAGTTGGCGCATTTGCCACTCCCAGTATGGAGTTTGCCATGGCCATACGCTTATTCCGCGCAGTTGTCATTGTACTGGTCATGCTGTTTAAACTGCCAGGCTTGCTTGGCGGTTTAGCAGCCGTGTTCCTGCTCATGCTGACAACAAGATCTTTCGGAATTCCTTATCTATGGCCGGCACTGCCTTTTAATTTCAGCGCCATGAAAGATGTATTGTTTCGTTTGCCCATTCCCAATAAAATTTTACGGCCGGCAGTTCTTAAACCACAGGATCAGGATCGCCTCGAAAATAGTGCCGGGCAAAACAACACGGCGGGCAACAGCAAAGACCAAGATAAAGAACCATAGCAAAATGCCGCCCTGGTTGCCGGGCGGCATTTTGCTATGGCTATTTCCCGCGAAAAAATTGGCGTATTCGCCCCATGCTCTCATTGATATTCGCTAATTGGTCCTGAAGCGCGCCTTGATTTTCGGCATCTACGGCATCCTTAATTTGCGAAACAATGGAGTGGGTTTTGGTGATTTCCCCCAAAATGCCTACCTGTTCCATGCTCGGCTTTAATTTTTCCCAGGTTCCCTGTAACTCCTTGGCTTTGCTTGCCGCTTTTTTCCAGTCCTTATCTTCTACGTAAAAGCTGACATTGCGGATGCCATTGCTGACAGCAATAATATCGGACAAGGGCGACAATTTGTAGGACTGGCCGATATCGCCGACACTTCCCATAAACTTATTCAGGTTCTCATAAGCCTCGGTAACTTTACGCGCATTAACCGCCGCTGTTAATTTGCCAATCGCCTCGTCGGCTTCTTTCACCCCTTTTTTTTCGCCAACTGCCGCTTTGCCTTGCTGCCATAAATTTTGCAGATTGTTCATTCCGGCCTGAACTTGAGACCAGTCTTCTTTGTTAATGCCTTCAAATATGACCCCGGCAACCGCTTCCAGGTCATAAAGCTCGACAGGCGGCGATACAAATCTTTCCATAACCGGGGGATTGGGTTTGGCCTCGACCGGCTTGCCGGCCGGCCCGACATCCGGCTTAGGAGCAGGCTGTGACAATAGACCGCACCCTGATAAAAATACCGCTAAGCAGAGCCAGACAACTGCCGCCAATTTGAGCGGGACACGTACCTGCATAACAGGCATACACCTCCTTTTTATCAGGCAGATCGTGCAAATTTGCCCGTATAGGTTTATTCTGAACAGCTTTTCATGATTTTAGTATTAAATTATCGGCTAATTCATTTTGCTTTTCGGCGCAATTTTAGTATAATTTAGTAGTACGTCAAGTGAATGAATTAAGGAGGACATCCATTTGTTTGGTTTTGATGCCGATATGATATTCAGGATTCCGGCGTTATTAATTGCTTTGACTGTCCATGAATATGCGCACGCCCGGGCGGCGGTAACGCTAGGCGATCCCACGCCCCGATTTATGGGCAGGCTGACGCTGAATCCCATCGCCCACCTTGACCCACTGGGACTTTTAATGTTATGGCTGTTCAAATTTGGCTGGGCCAAACCGGTGCCGATCAATCCCGGCCATTTCAAGAATTACCGGCAGGGAGTATTGCTTGTCGCTTTGGCCGGGCCGGTATCCAACATGCTCCTGGCACTGGTAACCGCATTGATTTATGGTATCTTAATGAAACAACATTTGTTAAGTAATGAATGGAGCATGGTATTACAGATGCTATATAGCTACAATACCATTCTGGCCATTTTTAACTTACTGCCGATACCACCACTTGATGGCTCAAAAGTACTTTCCAGCCTGCTGCCGGGACGGCAAGGGCAGTGGTTTGATCAAATGGAGCAGTATGGCCCATTCATCCTGATGGCGCTGGTATATATCGGCGTTATTGGCATGATTACCGAACCACTTCGTATTGGCTTATCCTATATCATCAATATAATCGTTATGACAATTCTGTAACAGGGGGAGATCTACTTGACTAAAAAACGCATTTTCAGCGGCATGCAACCATCAGGCAACTTTCATATGGGGAACTACCAGGTACTTAATAACTGGATTCAACTGCAGGACGAGTACGACTGCATTTATTCGATAGTGGACTGGCATGCGCTCACATCGTCCTACGAAGATACCAGTAAGATTCCCGAACGGATTGAACACATGGCTTTAGATTGGCTGAGCGCCGGTCTGGATCCGGAAAAAAATATAATTTTTGTCCAGTCCCATGTCAAGGAACATGCCGAACTGCATTTGTTATTGTCGATGATGACACCGCTGTCCTGGCTGGAGCGAGTGCCGACCTACAAGGACAAGCTGCAGCAGCTGGGTGATATGGGCAAGGAAATCAATACTTACGGGTTCCTGGGTTATCCGGAGCTGATGACAGCCGATATCATAT
>JAEZQV010000456.1 GCA_023441125.1 Bacillota bacterium | reverse complement strand
CCGTTATGGTAGCGCCCGGCAGTGCCAATCCGGTTGGCGGCCAGTGCGTAATTATAAAAACAGCGCCTAAGCCGACGGTAGACCAGATGCTGGTTGAACGGTATGCCGGCCTTAAAATTGCTTTTGGCGAAAATCCCAAACGCAGTTACGGGCTGGAACTTAAGAAGACTCCTGTCACACGTATGGCTACCGCTGCCCTGATCAGAGATACCTTGTGGAAAACTCGTCAGTACATGGAAAAGCAAAGCGGCAAGGACTTTCAATATAATATGGGACTGGAAGCTGTGGCCAAAGTCTTACGGAAAGAGATGCCGCTGCGGGCCCATGCGCATCGCGCCGACGACATTATAACGGCGATACGAATTGCCCGTGAATTCGCAGTGGATATTATTATTGAGCATGGCACGGAAGCTTATCTTGTCGCTGATGTGCTGGCGGAAGAGAAGATACCTGTAATTTTGGGACCGACCCTGTCTACCCGCTCCAAGCCGGAACTTATGGATAAGACGATGACCTCACCGGCCTTATTATACCGGCATGGCGTCACCTTGGCCATGATGAGTGACCATCCCGTGACTCCCTGCTGCTTTTTAGCCGTTTATGCCGGTTTGGCTACCCGTTACGGTCTGCCTGCCAGTCAGGCGCTGAGAATGATCACTTGCGACGCAGCAAAAATTCTGGGGCTGGCTGACCGGCTTGGCAGTCTTGCTCCCGGCATGGATGCTGATTTGGTGGTATGGAGTGACGAGCCCCTGGTTATTTCTGCCCGGCCTGAAATGGTTATGGTCGATGGCAAGGTGGAAATGATTACTTAATATTATTGCTAGTGAGCCCAAAAAAGAAAGCTGGTTCAAAAATGGCCAGCTTTCTTCTTGGCAGGAAAATATCTGTCTAGCTTTTTGTTGTCAGGTATGTTCCGGCGAGAATCAGCAAGCCGCCTAGCATAACATACCCATTAATTTGCTCATGTAAGACAACGGCTGCAATAATGCCGGTCAATAACGGCCTAAAGTAGAGGTAACTGCCTACCGTTACGGCCGGTAATCTGCTCAGGCCTCTGTACCAGGCAAGATAGCCATATACTGAAGCTGGCCCGCCAAGATACAAAAGATTGGCTATTCCCCACCAGGATAATCCGCAGCTTGGTTTTAAGATAATTTCACTGAGGGAAAAAGGAAGAAGCATTATAGTGCCGATGACGGTAGTATATTTTATGATGGTAAGCGCTGAGTAGCTTTGTAATAGCTTTTTACCGTAAACACTATAGAGTGCCCAGGCTACCGCTGTCAATAAAATGAGGCAGTTCCCCCACAACCGTTCATTATGCAGACTTAGGGATACATTGCCATCTGTAATTAACAGTAACGAGCCGCCAAAAGCTAAAGACAGGCCCAGCATGTTGACGGAGCTAAGCTTTTCACCCAGCAACCCCCAGGAGATTATGGCGATGAATACCGGCGACAGGCTGATTAAAATCGCTGCATCTGTGGCATTGGTATATTGCATGCCGTAATGCTGCAGCAGGTAATACAGTGTCACCCCTGTAGCCGATAAAAACACAATCAGCGGGTAGTCCGCACGCTGTAACCGTTCCTGGTTATGATAGTCAAGCACCAGCAGAATTACCGAAGCCACGATATAGCGGTACAATGCGGACAACGCCGGCGTAATTTCCGCCAGCACGATTTTGGTGGAAACAAAGGTGCCTGCCCAGATTGCCACCACGATAAACAGCTCGATGTGCACATAGATATTGGCTGAGGTTGTCTTGGTGTTCAAAGTTGCCGGCATGTTTATTCCAGAGCTTTGATTTCAAAAATGACAGTGCCGCCTTCGCTATAAGGCGGTCCGGGATCGATACACTGCACCGTCCGGGTAACCAGCCCCAGATCTTTTAAGTCTTTACCTAATCTGGCAGCAAATACTGCGGGGTAAATATTGGCAAAAGCAAAGCCGCAAACACGGTCACTTTCTGAGAGCGACAAAGTGGCTCCCCGCAGGACAATCTTATCGCCGGGCTTTAGGCCGGCTGCGCAAGTTCCCTTAATTTCTTTGGCGGTAATAACAAGATCTGCCATTATATTGCCTCCTATCGGTTTTTAATCAAGTAGGCTAACAACTCATTTTGTTCACAGAGTAGTTGAAACCGGTCCTGACCCAATGCGTCAATCAGGGTACTGCCCCAAATATCATGCTTGATGTACTCTTTAGTCACTAAAACGATACCCGGCGTAGTTGTCCAAATGCCGTCAGTTGTATTAGCGGTATCAATTTCACCGATGACAACTTCCCGGTTATCGCTGACAACGGCAGTAAGCCGCTTGCCCAAACGCTGTAAGGAAGACAACCCGCAGGGTTCCAGGTTAATACTGTAACTGCAGTCCAGGGAACATGTCCCGAAAATCGCAGCGGTGACAATAACGCCCCGTTTTTTGGCCGTGGCAATGGCATCGGCTAGCAGAACAACCTCTTCCGGCCAAAGGGAAAGCAGCAGCGACGTCCGGCTCGACTGAATGACACTGACCATCCTGTCCAGGATAGCGTCGTAGCCGGTAAGGTTCATGGTTAAATCAATATCGGCGATAGGTTCAGTTTCCTTTAATTGCTGTTCCAAATCGTTGATGATGCCGGTAAAGTCCGCTTTCACCCTGCTGATTAATTTATCGGGCGGAACAGGGTAATATTTCCCCGTTTCAGTGCTGCTTTCCACCACGACTCCTTTGACCTTAAGCCGGTTCAGCGTATCATAGATTTTGGCCGCAGGAATGCGGCCTATTTTACTGATTTCATAACCGTTGGCCGGATGCTTTCGCAGCAGAGTGTAATAGGCTTTGGCTTCATAGGCGGAAAAACCCAGCTGCTCCAGCTTTAAAATGATATCATTCATGATAATATTAACCTCCCGACGCGCCGTTACCCCTATAATAAGTCCTTTACCGGCTGGGAGCAATATTGACCGGGGTAGGGTAGAAAAATTTTCGGTGCCGGTTGCTGCCAGGCAAGCGGCATTGTCTGCTTTTAGCAGCGTTCAGGCGCCAATGCTTTTTTTAGCTGGCCTGGCTGCTGAAAAAAACCATCAAAGTTAACCGGGAAGAAGCGGGCTGTGCCGGTTGCGAAGTTTACTTAGGTATGGTACGCTCTTGCTAGCAGCTTGGGGTGACTGCGGGGAGGGGATTATTTAGATGAAAAAAAATATTGTAATTTTAGCTACCGGCGGAACTATTTCCGGTACTGCCGCCTGTGAGACCGAGACACTAAACTATACGGCAGCTGTTC
>JAEZQV010000427.1 GCA_023441125.1 Bacillota bacterium | reverse complement strand
AAACAGCTTCATACCCGGCTGGCTATTGCGGTCGATTATTCGCTGCTGGGAACGGTGGAGAATCAATTGCGGCTGAATAATTATCCGGTCGAAGCCAAAGAGTTCACCGAGACTGTCACCATAACCGCCCTGGCCCGCAAAGGCGGCGAAGCTAAACTCAGCCAGTTGATTGCCGATTGTACGTCCGCCCGGGCGGTTGTCCGGGAAACCGGCGAGATATATCTGGAGGTCTTGCCGGCTACATAGGCTTGTGGGTCACCCTGTCTTTAACTACGGCCTGAAAAAGCAGCATTTTTGCTCCTGATTAGCAAAAACGGTAATAAAAAAGCGCCCTTAGAGGCGCTTTTTTTAATCTGGCACTATACTTTGGCCTTATGGGCTACAGGCTCATCAGCCGCTTCCACCTGCTCGGCCAGAATACCCATTTTGTCAAAGATCGCGAAAGCCAGGCTGATCAGTACAGATACGATTGTTCCCAGAGCCATGCCTTTAAGTTCCACGGCTCCCAGTTTGACAGCCGCGCCGCTGATGCCCAGAACAAGTACAGTTGAAGTGAGGATAAGATTCTTGGCTTGGGTATAATCCACTTTTTTCTCCACAAGCATACGGATACCGGCAGCAGCAATTACACCGAACAAGAGGATGCATACCCCGCCCATAACCGGCACCGGAATACTGCGGATGAGCGCAGCCAGTTTGCCGACGAAGGAAAGGGCGATGGCAAAGGCGGCTGCTCCGCCGATAACCCAGACGCTGTATACTTTCGTAATGGCCATGACACCGATATTTTCTCCGTAGGTGGTATTCGGGGTAGCGCCTGCCAAACCGGACAGGACATTGGAAAGGCCGTCGGCGAACAGGGAACGGTGCAGGCCGGGTTGCTTAACCAGGTCACGATCCACGATATTGCCGGTCACCACCAGGTGGCTGATATGTTCGGCCAGCACAACCAGCATAGCCGGCAGGATGATAATCATGGCGCTGACATTGAATTCCGGCCTATAGAGCGTGGGTACTTCAAACCAGGCAGCATTGGCAACACTGCTTAGATCAACAATCCCCAGCACCAGGGACAGTATATAACCGGCTACTACCCCGATCAGCACCGGTATGACCGCAAAAAAACCGCGGAACAATACCGACCCCAGAATAGTTACCGCCAGCGTGAAGACCGATACAATCACCGCTTTGTCAGCCGGTATATTTAATTGCTGCATCATATCGCCGGTTAAACCGGCCATACTGGCCGCGGCCGGCGCCAGTTCCAGGCCGATGGTAGCAACAATGGCGCCCATGGCTGCCGGCGGAAAGACCACGTCGATCCAGGCAACGCCGACTTTTTTAACGAGCAGCGACATAAGAATAAAGAAAAGTCCGAAGAGGATAAAACCGCTTTGCGCGGCGGCATAGCCATACTGGGACATGATCAGAAATACGGGAGAGATAAAAGCGAAACTGGAACCGAGGTAGGCAGGAATCCGGCCCTTGCAGATAATCAGGTAAAGCAGGGTCCCGATACCGTTCATTAAGAGCGACGTGGCGGGATTTACTTTGAACAGGAAAGGGACTAATACGGTAGCGCCGAACATGGCAAATAAGTGCTGCAGGCTGAGGGGAACGGACTGAAACAGGGGAAGTTTGTCTTCAACCTGGATAATGCGTCTTGACATTAAAATTCCTCCTTTTATTACCCCGGTACACAATACAAAAGCCTCTCGCGCAGGCGAGAGGCTACAAAGTCGCTAAACAGACTATCATTGCGTACCTTGCCGGCCTCTCTGGACCGTCTTAAAGGTTCATTTTCTATAAGTATAGTAAATAACAGCCAATTTGTCAATCCATTGAACTTATAAATCTGTCGGCTGCAGACTGGCAACAGCGCTAGCTTCCGTTTGCGTACTTTCGCGGATAGCACGTTCAATAATGTCCAGCATGTCGCCAATTTCCGCCGGCGTGCTGGCTAAAGGCGGCATAAAAATAATGACGTCCCCGATCGGCCGGATGATCAGTCCGTACTGCCGGGCCAACAGGCAAACGCGGCTGCCGGCTGCCAGTTCCCAGGAAAAAGGCAGCTTCCGGGCTTTATCCTGCACCAGCTCGATGCCGATAACTAGTCCGCACTGGCGGACATCGCCCACATGGTCCAGGGCGGCGATTGCCTGTAATTTTGCGGCCGCCAGCTGGATTTTGGGAGCGAGCCCGGCAATCACGTTTTCTTCCCGGAATATTCTTAAGTTAGCCAGCGCCGCCGCACAGGCCAATGGATTGCCGGTATACGAATGACCGTGGTAGAAGGTTTTTTTGTCAGCGTAATTCCCTAAAAAGGCATGATATATTTCGTCGGTGGTCAAAGTCGCGGCGAGTGGCAGATAGCCGCCGGTTATGCCTTTCGACAGGGTCATCATATCCGGCGACACCGCTTCGCGCTCACAGGCAAACATCGTTCCGGTCCGGCCAAAACCGGTGGCCACTTCGTCAGCAATCAACAGCACGTCGTATTTCCGGGTGAGTTCCCTGACTTTGGCCAAATAGCCGGGCGGCGACATCAGCATGCCGGCCGCAGCCTGTATCAGCGGCTCGATAATGAGGCCGGCAATTTCCGCGTGGTGCTCACGCAGTACCGCCTCCAGCACGCTGACGCATTTCATGCCGCAGGCGGCCGGGTCTGTCGCCAACCGGCAGTGATAGCAGGAAGGAGCCGGAATATGCACCGGCGTAAACAGCAAGGGCTTAAATATCCGGTGGAACAAATCGATGCCGCCGACACTGACAGTGCCTACAGTATCCCCGTGATAAGCCTGGTCCAGGGCGATAAATT
>JAEZQV010000325.1 GCA_023441125.1 Bacillota bacterium | reverse complement strand
TCAAGTTACCGCAAAACACGCCGCACTTTCTGGTTTCTGATAGTATTTCACATAGGGGGAAAAAAAGTAGACTGTGACGCTATTTTCATCACAGCCTGTGTCCGCTAGGACATGATCGTTTCTTTATCCAGTGTGAATCTGGCACAAAGGTGAACACAGTTAGTTAAAAATATACATGGCGGTTGTCTACCAAGATTACCGAATTTTTGCTAAAATTAAAATAATAGAATAAACTGGGGGGGATCAATGTGGCATTAGCAATTCTTGAACTCCGCAAATTTGTTGCGCCTGAATTTGTTTTTGGAGCCGGCGCACTGGAACTTGCCGGTCAGTATGCTGAAAATTTTGGTGCCCGCAAAGTAATGATCGTAACTGACCCCGGAATTCTTAATGCTGGTTGGCTGCAACCGGTAGTAAACAGTTTGGAAAAATATTTTTTGCCTTATGTAGTCTTTAAGAATGTGCATGAGAATCCTCGCGATACCGATGTTATGGCCGGTGCCCGTATTTTCCAGGAAGAAGGGTGTAACCTTCTGCTGGCAGTCGGCGGCGGCAGCTCCATTGACTGTGCGAAAGGAATCGGCATTGTATCGTCAAATCATCGGCCGATAGGTGATTTTGAAGGCGTTGATCAGGTCTGCAATGCCATGCCGCCGCTGGTTTGTATTCCGACCACTGCCGGCAGTTCGGCGGATGTTTCCCAGTTTGCCATTATTATTGATAGTTTTCGTAAAACCAAAATGGCCATTGTGAGTAAGACGCTGGTGCCGGATGTGGCGCTGATTGATCCTATGACGCTTGTAACCATGCCTCCTTATCTAACCGCCTGTACCGGTATGGATGCGTTGTGTCATGCGATAGAGGCGTATGTTTCAACGGCCAGTTCGCCAATAACCGATCTGCATGCTTTAAAAGCAGTAGAATTGTTAACTCATTATCTGCCGCTGGTTTTGCGTTATCCGGAGAATCTTGAATACCGCAGTCAGACAATGATGGGAAGTTTGTCAGCCGGTATGGCTTTCTCGAATGCTATTTTAGGAGCTGTGCATGCACTGGCTCACAGTCTTGGCGGCCGGTTCGACTTACCGCACGGCGAATGCAACGCCATCCTATTACGGCATGTCATGGCTTATAACTTCCCGGCCTGCCGCCAGCGGTATGAAAAAATCGGTGAGTCAATGGGCCTTACGCTTGCGGGAATGACGGCTGCCGAACGGGAAGTACTGATTTTGTCGGCAATGGATTCGTTTCGGGAGAAACTGGGGATTAGCCATACTTTGAAAGATATTGGCGTAGGCGAACAGGATATTCCCGCTTTAGCGCAAAGTGCCTGCCAGGACCCGTGCCTGGCTACGAATCCGCGAGCAGCTACCGTTCAGGAAATAGAGGAGATATATAGAAATGCATTATAATACAGACGCTGAAGAATTACGGGACAAGCTAATTGGACTGGGCGAGAAATCCATACGCAAGAATTACTATCCTGAGCTTCAGCGCCGTATGGATGAATTAGAAAAATTAAATGCCGAACTCGAACAGCGGGTTGCTGAACGAACGGCCCAGTTGGCAGCCGCCAACCGGGAACTGGAGGCATTTTGTTATTCCGTCTCCCACGACTTGCGGGCTCCGCTCAGGAGCATAGATGGCTTTAGTCTGGCCGTGCTCGAAGATTATGGTCATTTGCTGGATGAAGAAGGTAAAAGTCATTTAACAAGAGTTCGCCTGGCCAGCCAGCGTATGGCGGAACTGATCGACGGCCTGCTCACCCTGTCCCGGCTTACGCGCAGCGAGATTACAAAAGAGCAGATTGATATAAGTGCAATGGCTTTAGCCGTAGCAGTTGCTCTTAAGCAGGTACAACCGGAGCGGAACATAGTTTTTGATATTGAACCAGGCTTAACGGCCTATGGTGACAGCCAGTTAGTGCGCATTCTACTTGAAAATCTGCTTGGCAACGCCTTTAAATTTACGGCCAAACGAGCCGAGGCCAAGGTAGAATTGGGTCAAACTACCGACAATAAAGTACAACGACCTGTCTTCTTTGTACGGGATAACGGCGCCGGTTTTGACATGGTATATGCCGATAAGTTATTCGGAGCTTTTCAGCGCTTACATACCGTTCATGAATTCCCCGGCAACGGAATAGGTCTTGCTACTGTTCAGCGAATCATCAACCGTCATGGCGGCCAAATCTGGGCTTGTGGCGAAGTAGACCAGGGAGCGACTTTTTTCTTTTATTTATCCTGACCGATAAGACAGTATTATTTGTTAAAGCGCAAAAAAAATATAAAAAAAAGCAACTTTTTCCTTCCAAAATAAGGGAATATCGTTTATAATGTTAATTGTTGTTGATATAAGGATATTTTTTGTTGGAGGGTTCACCTGTTGTCAAAAAGCATCGAAACACTCAACCTGCAGAATATAATAGAGAATTTGCGGGCACAGATGCATTTGCTTGCAGCATGCTATGGCATATCGCACCCTCAGGTGCTGGAGGCAAGCCAGCTGTTGGATACTGAGATCAGCAAGTATTACAGAATGTACCGTTGTCATTGATAACTTATATATATACGGTTCTTTTCGCATCTGGGTTCTTCCTCTGAAGACATAACAGTTCTTATTGCTGAACGGAGAAGGTTGTGTATGACATGGTCCGGTCTTATTGGCATTGCCACAATAGGCTTTATCATTACTGATCAGTTCTATACTGCCGTTAACTTAAGGATGCTGGCTATTGCAGCGGTTATTTTACTGCTGGTATGGCCGGATTTTAAGCGACTGTTGCTGCGTCAGTATGTACGGCTGGTTCGGGCTGTTCGTTTCCTGTTTACCCCTAGCAAATATCATCAGAAGTAGCCATAGCCTCCCCACCCGGGAGGTTATTACTGTTACATAACCCGGAGGTGAATGGCTTGGACACTTGGTGCGCTGTGCTAACTGCAATTGAAAAACAACTGTCTGTTCCCGTTACCTTAATGAATACTATTGCCCGGCAGTTTAAGACCGCGATGATTGACGGTTTGGCTGGAAATCCAAGCTCACTAAAAATGCTGCCATCATATATAGGCAGACCGACAGGCCGGGAAAAAGGAACTTTCGTCGCCGTTGATTTTGGCGGCACCAATGTACGGGTGCTGCGCATCGAACTTGCAAGCAAAGGCCAGCCGCAAGTAGTTGACCGGCGTTCATTTCCGCTGAAAGACAAGTCGGGACGTTATGATTATACGGCGGCAACAGCAGCAGGAACGGACCTGTTTAATTTTATTGCCGGTAAAATTTCTGAAATTACACCGGCAGACGGTGTATATCCCCTAGGGCATACATTTTCTTTCCCCTGCCGGCAGCATGGCGTCAATGAGGCTGTGCTGATCAACTGGACCAAAGAAATCAGGACTGCCGGCGTGGAAGGCCAGGATATAGGCCTGCTGCTGCAGAATGCGCTGGACAGTAACGGCTTGAGTCATGTCCGGTCACAGGTGGTGCTTAATGATACCACCGGTACATTGCTGACCGCAGCTTACAATGACCCGGCCACCGATATCGGCGCCATCCTTGGCACCGGTCACAATAGCTGTTATCTGGAGCCTTGCCACCCATTGACCGGACAGCCGATGATCATCAATCTGGAATCAGGCAATTTTGACAAAGTATTGCAAACAAAATACGATGTTCTCTTAGATGCGGCCAGTGAAAAGCCGGGTGCACAACGCCTGGAGAAGATGGTATCCGGCCAATACCTGGGAGAAGTAGTGCGCCTTATTATACAAAGTCTGGTTGCTCAGGGGCAAATTACGGCAAGTGCAGACCGGTTAACCGTGCCATATTCTTTAACAACAGAGGATATGTCGGTTTTACTTGCCGATGCTTCCCGGGAGCTTAATGACATAGCGGCGATTATTGCCAGCCGCTGGGGAATCCAAACTTTACACTGGAATGAACGCAAGGCAATACAGC
>JAEZQV010000269.1 GCA_023441125.1 Bacillota bacterium | reverse complement strand
TCGGCCTGCAGCGCTTTGATAAAGTCGCTGAAATCGGCGAATGTCCTGTTAGCCGCAAGCACATGCTGATAATATTGATTTCCCGCCAGCAATCCGGCTTTAAAGAATATCTCATCCGCAGTCTGCGATCCATATGCTTCTTCCAGAACATCGCGGAAACAAAACTGCATCAGCCGGTAGATATCCGTTCCCACCATCGGCCCCAGGTTGGGGCGGCCGGCTTTAATGTCCCCCAGCAAATCCCAGTCAAATTTATATTTTCGCATAAATTACCCTCACTTTCACTTTCGACACGCTATCGGAACATTAATGTTATTTTGACATCTACCGAACGAATCCTGCCTAATACTGTAAAAAATAAACAGGGTACTATCCTGACGGGATAGTACCCTGTTCTCATTTCTGCGGACAAATGCTCCCGCGGGAGATTGAAGCGCACCAGAGTGACTGCCATAATAAGTATTATAGGCCTCAATATACCGATTCACTTTTCATTTTCTGCAAAAATATCCGCAGGGCCCGGCTTTGTTCGGGAGTCAGCGTGCGGATGATATTTAACAGCAGCATGGTGTCAGGTTCTAGGTCGGGTTCATCGGTGGAAAAAAATTCAGCAAGGGTAAAGCCCAAAGCTGTTATGATTCTTTCTAAAGTATCAAACGCAGGTTGTTGCCGGCCTGTTTCGATACGGCTTAAATTTGCTTGCGAGACATCGCATATTTGCGCAAAACGGTTCATGCTAATGTTTTGACTTTGGCGCATATTTTTAATTCTTTGTCCTATATCCATGAACTATACTCCTTTAATATGAATTCGTATAACCAGTGTAACATAGATACATTTTCTCATTATAATACGGATAAGTATTGACTTTTATACTAAAAAGAATGGATAATATACATATATTTCAAAAATAGGGTATCGTTTACACATGTGTTATAGCGTGCCCGCCAGCCAGCGGCGCTTGCCACGCCTGTACAGGAGGTAAACAGCATGACCAGAATCGGTGAACGCCTATTGACATTGCGCACCGGCAAAGGTTTATCGCAAAATAAATTAGCCCGTCTCGCCGGGGTTCCCCAATCCGCCATAAGTGAAATTGAGGCCGGCAAACGTAAAAATCCCGGAATCACCTCTATGAGGCGCCTGGCTGCCGCGCTGGCTGTTACGCTGGCAGAGCTGGCAGCCACTGACCAACCCGGTGACCATCCAACTATGTCCGGGCCGCTTTAGCCGTACCTGTCATGGAAAGGAGGAAAAAACCGGTGCCTGAAGAGAAAAACCCAAGCGGCTGCACACCCGGGAACAAAACTGACAATCGCCGGCGTTACCGCGGTCAGCCCCGCCGGCAATATCCTGCCGCCCGGCTAAAAACAAGCGTATGTCTGTTTTTTTACATAGCAGCCTCTTGGGCAGCGATAACGCTGCCATCACCGGCCGCGGCCATGCTGAGTCAAATGCAGGCAATACTGGCCCTGCATTTGCTATTCATCATCCTAACCGCTATTTATTTAACTGTTCGAAGACAAAAGAACAGACTGACCGTGCTGCAGAAACAATATAAGGCCCTGACTGCCGCCTACCGGGAGCTTCAGCAACAAAACAGTCAGTTGCTCGCTATTAACCAGTCGTTAAGCCAATGCACGCAACTGCTCACCTGCCTGGCGTCGTTTGACCCGCTTACCGAATTGCCAAACCGCAGAATGATTGTCGATCACCTGGAATTTTTAACGAATCCAGCCGGCGGCAGCCGTTCACAGTTCGCTATCGCTTTCCTTGATTTGGATAATTTCAAAATCATTAATGATTCTCTGGGGCATCACGCCGGCGACCAGGCGCTAAGGCAGGTCGCCCGCCGCCTGCAGTCGGCCATCCAGGCCGGGGACATGCTGGGACGGTTTGGCGGCGATGAGTTTGTCCTGATCATTGAGCGTCCGTTAACGCCGGCTGCTACACTCGCTTATGTGAAAGATATCACCGATTCCATCAGCTTCTTCTGTACTGTAGAAGATAAAGAGGTTCCGGTCAGTGCCAGTTTTGGCATTGCCGTTTTTCCGCAGCACGGCACCACTGCCGGTGAGTTGCTCCGGTATGCCGATGCGGTCATGTACAAAAATAAACCGGCAACCAAAAGCCGGGCTGCCGTTTCCGGCTTGGCGCCCGAAGCGGACGAAGGGCCGCCGGCGGCCAACGCGCGGTAGCCGCAAGAAACAGGGAGGTACAGTCTTATGAAATTCACCCGTCTCCAAACCAAACTCCTGGCAATCTTTTTAATCTTCTTTTTAGTATCGTTTGCCAGCTTGCTGGGGGTAAGCTACTACTTGTCCCGGCAGGCCCTGGCCGCAAGCGTGGACGAGACTGCCGTAGCCATCGGCAACGACTATGTTCAACGGGTGGCGGCTTATGTACAGACCGCCATCATGCAATTAAATTCCTTTTGCGCCATAGAAAACATCACCGCGTCGGCTGACAGGCAGCAGCTTATCGCGGCGCTGGCCGAATGCGACCAACGCCGGGAAAATCTGGAGAATGTAACTTTTATATTTCCCGACGGCACGGCGCTGCGGCCGGACGGCAGCACGCTCAATCTGGGCGAACGCGAATATTTTAAACAGGTGGTGGCGACCAAACAGCCGGCTGTTTCCAGCATCCAAATCTCCAAAACCACGGGTAAGCAAGGCGTGAATGTGGCGGTACCCATCCTGCGCCAGAATCAGCTTGCCGGTGTGCTGACAGGCAGCGTTTCGCTGGAAAAGCTTAGCGGGTTAATGAAAGACATGCAGTTTCTCACAACCGGTTATGGCGTAATCGCCCATGCAGACGGCACGCTTATTATTCATCCCCGTCTGCCGGAACTTGCCGGCAAGCTAAACCTGACCGAGAAAAAGATCAACCTCGCGCTGAACCTGAAAGAAACCGAACTGGATGATCACTTCATCAGTCTGTTTAAAACAGCTGCCGTCGACGGCCACACCGTGCGCGGCACGTATGTCTTCGCCGACGGCGTCAACCGGACCGGCGTGTTTCTCCCGCTCAATCTGGCGGGCGGACAGCGCTGGGTCATGATCGTAACCGCTCCGGCGGCCGAAGCGACGCAGGCGATAACTACGCTCGCCCGGACCATGCTGCTCGGCTCTCTGGTCTGCCTGGCACTGGCCGCACTCTTTGTCCTCTTCATCAGTAAACGCCTGGCCGGGCCGATCGCCGCCCTGCGCGACGAATGCCTGCTGCTGGCGAGCGGCAATCTTACCGAACGGGCCCTGAAAATATCATCCCGCGATGAAATCGGCCAATTGGCCCAAGGCTTTCGGACCATGCGCGGCAGTCTGCAGGTGCTTATTACCAGAATTCTCGCCCAGTCGGAGCAGTTGGCGGCCGCCAGCGAAGAACTGACAGCCAGCACCCAGCAATCAGCCGAGACCACGGGCCATGTCGCCGGGTCCATCGCGGCCATAGCCGCCGGCGCGGAGCAGCAGGCGGCCGCTGCCAGGCAAATTACGACTGGAGCTAAAACCATGTCCGATCAGGTTACGCACATTGCGCAGTCTGCCAAGGACGCGGCCGGCAGCGCCACGGCCGCCGCTCAGGCCGCCGGCGAAGGACAGCTGGCCGTAGCAGAGGTGAATGAACAAATGAACGCCATCGGACAAAACACCGCCGCCATTCAGACCTCTATCGCCGGCTTAACCGACAGTTCGCAGAAAATCCGCGAAATGGTCGAGGCTGTTGCCGCCATTGCCGGCCAGACTAATCTCCTGGCTTTAAACGCGGCGATTGAAGCGGCCCGGGCGGGTGAACAGGGGCGCGGCTTCAGTGTGGTAGCCGATGAGGTCCGCAAGCTGGCGGAGCAATCCCGGCAGGCGGCCCAGGAGATCGGTGTCCTGGTGGGAAAAAATGAGGCCAATTTAAATCTGGTCATTACAGCTACCGGCGTCGGCGCAGCCGGCATTAAGAGCGGTATCGACCTGGTGCACAAAACCGGAGCGGCGTTTAATGCGATCGCGGCCGGTATTATCCAGGTATCTGAACAGGTCAACAGCATTTCCAGGGCCATTAGCCATATTGCCGCCGAAAACCAGTCCCTGACCCAAGCCATTGGCAAAATTGACGCGGCCAGCAGACAGACTGCCGCCGAATCACAGAGCGTTACAGCCGCAACCGAGGAGCAATCGGCCGCTATGCAAGAAATTGCCGCGGCCAGCCAGAGTCTGGCCCGGCTGGCCAGTGATCTGCAGGCGGCGATCGCGCAGTTCCAGGTGTAAGCGACAATAGCTGCAGACTTATAAAAAAACCGGCACATTCTGGCTAAGTGAAGCAGAATGTGCCGGTTTTTTTATGGTAAGTCCAAGGACCGCTGATACGCATTACTCATTGTCCTGAGCCCATTTCAGAGCATCCAAATACAGTTCAGAAACCCGGGTTAGGGGAATTTGCAATTTATCGGCATAGGCTGACAGCGATGGCCAGTCACCTATTTCGCAAGCGCACACCAGGGACAGGATATCATGCAACGGATTATCCTTGCCCAGCAAAGCCGCACAGACTTCATCCGTAACCGGCAACTCCTCCAGGATCTGCTCCCAGGAGCGGTCAAGCAACGCGTCTACCAGGGAAAATAAACCCATGGTAAAGACTTCGGCCGTACTGGCCAGCTTGATTTCAACCGCCAGCAATTCACTGAAACGGGCCCGTATCACTGAGATTTTTAATAACTCGTTAGGTTTTTCCTCGGCCATTTCCCGCGTTACAACCAGCGACAGCCATTTTAGGATCTCTCTGCTTCCCAGCAGAACCAAAGCCTGCTGGACAGACGTTATTTTAAACCTTAACCCAAACGTAACCGAGTTGATAAATTTAAGGAGTTTATAAGAAAGAGACACATCCTTGTGGATAATATTGCTGATCTGACTCATGTCCAGGTCATGTTGGTTTATTTCTTTAAGGAGCTTCAGATTTGCTATTTGATTAACAGGAATATCCCTGGCCGACACCACAACCGGCTTGGCAAAAAAGTAGCCTTGAAAATAAGAGTACCCTAACTGAACGGATTGTTCATATTGCTCATAGGTTTCTACCTTTTCCGCCAAAAACTTAATTTTTGTACCGGCATAACTCTGCAGCAGTCTTTGCTGTTCCCGGTAAGGTGTTTGCTGAATATCAATTTTAATGATATCCGCTAACTTTATCAGCGGTTGATAGCGGGGGTGAAAAGCAAAGTCATCCAGTGCCAGCACAAACTGATTCCGTTTGAGTTCTTTGCATATTGCCACAATCTCTTCACTGGGTTCTACCGTCTCCAATATTTCCAACACGACCCTGACAGGCGGCAGTATGGTTAGAATATCTTCTTTCAGCATTTTTTCCGTTGCGTTTACAAAC
This sequence comes from Bacillota bacterium, assembly GCA_023441125.1. Next base: position 2,468 of record JAEZQV010000269.1, on the reverse strand, counting down.
ACTATTTTATTATTGGTCAAATGTTCCAGACCAATAAGCCAGAGGCTGTTGGTTATGACGCGAGAGGTCGCCTGGGTGCCGTCAATCGCATTATAATGGTTGGCCGTACCATCACGAAATAACAATTCATAGCCAAAAACATGAAAAGACCGGTCAAAAATCGGTTGCCGAGCGACAAAAACGTCCACGGTTTCCTCCTTATGCTAATTAATGATGTCACATAATTCCGTCAATTATATGTGCAGGTTTGCTATAATTATACTAACTGGCGAGCTATATTGCTATTGACCGGCCGGATAGTCTTGGTGGCCAAATCCTGTGGACGGCTATCTCTTAAAGATACTGCCTGCTAAATCGTACGGCAGCCGCTGTCACCATAGGCTTCAGCCTGAGTCTGCCGCTTGCCGGAGTCGCGTGGCGATGTAATTATGCAGCGTGGCCGCAATGACGGCAAACTCTGCGGTGGCCGGCAAGGCAGCCAGCAGCCGCCGGTGATGCCCTTCGGCCACCAGTTGCCGCAAAGTCCAGTCATAGTAGATATTATAAAACCAGCTGAGGCGGATCAGGCGTTTATCCGCCAGGGTATTCACATCGGTATAAGCTAACAGCAGTCCTTGCTGCAGCTGGCTGATCAGCTTGGGCGAATAATCGTGGCCGGCCTGTATCGGCGGCAGAACGCGGAAGATATCCAGCTTATCGGTATCCCGGATAATCTGGGCAAACAACTCGTTGGTTTTACCGGTTGGGGGAATTACCATCTTGTTGTGGTTGCTAACGGCAAAAGCCACGACAGCCTGCTCCGCCGCCGGGAAGTCCTTTAAAATACCGGTCCTCGTGAGTTCCTCGGCGCCGGCGTCACCATGATCGAAGGACTGGGCGTCGACAAAGGTGCGGTACTCAGTAATCTGGCGAAACCGGGCTATATCGTGCAACAGGCCGATGACTTCGGCCAGCGTTTTTTGCCGGTCGGTGAGCGCTAAATGCTCGGCCAGGCTCCGCGCACTGGCCGCCACCCGCTGGCTGTGTATCTCCTTGATCCGCACTCCTTCCATGACTACGGGATCGTCACTGTAATAAGAACGGGCGTAATTTCTGAACCATTCGTACAAATAGGCAAGCTGGACCAACCTAATCACCTCCTACTAGCGGGGTGGTCCTGCTGTACGCTCAGCCACCCATCCGGTTGAATGAATTAAACAACAGTATAATCTTACCACAATAAGTAGAATAAATCCCGGTTCACACCGGGATTTATCCGTTAAATCACCTTCAGGTTCTGCATTACTTTGATAAACTTGGCGGTATCAATCGGTTTGGCGGCATAAGCTTCGCAGCCGCTGTCGAACGAATCATGCACCACCTCGGTATCGTTTAAAGCCGTAGTCATAATAACCTTTACCCGCTGCTCCTCAGGTATATTCTGCTGCGTCTCCAGCTGCCGTATGACTTTGAGCGCCTTGATGCCGTCCACCTTGGGCATCATGATATCAAGACAGATAAGATCGTACGGCTGCTTCATACTGTGTGCCATCATAAAGGCTTCCACTGCTTCAATGCCATCCACCGTTAAATCGCACTCCCCATACGCGGAAAGGAACTTTAACATAAACGTTCTGCTGGCTAAATCATCCTCGGCAATCAGTATACGCATGGCCATCCTCCTTATTCCCGTTGATTCAATGAATAACCGTTTAATTTTCGCAAAGCTTGTAGCTCCTGCTGCATTTGCGCCGCCAGTTCCCCGGCCTGGGCCGCACTGCCGCGCCTGAGATCAAGCACAATGCGAAAAGCCAGATTCTTCAATATATCCAGGCTATGTTTTCCTGCCAGCGATTTTATTTCCAGGGCAATAGGTTCGATTTCCGCTGCCGCCTCGGCCGCAATAGCCGCCTGCAGGCTGCCGATTTGCCGGGCTAGGTCCGCAAAGACGGCAGCTTCCAGCTGCACAAACTCGGTTTTGCTCAACAGCGCCGCCAGTTCAGCGGGAGCTGCCGCTTTGGCCTCATCAATGCTTTCAATAATTGTAAATAACTGCTCAAACGGCACCGGTTTGGCAACATACTCATCAATGCCCAGTTCCAAAAACCGTTCGCGGTCTCCATACAACGCATGGGCGGTAACGGCAATAATGGGTATGTGCCGGCCGGTTCCCGCCTCCAGTCCGCGAATGGCGGCCGTCGCTGCTAAACCGTCCATAGCCGGCATCTGGATATCCATCAGAATCAGATCAAACCGGCCTTGTTTATACAAATTTACCGCCATAGCCCCGTTATCGGCTATGGCAAAGCTATGTCCCATTTCCCGCAGCATCGAGCCGGTTACGGCCTGATTGAGCTTATGATCCTCGGCCAATAATATCCGCCGCGGCTGCTTTGTCCTGCGCCTTTGCGGCACGGTGCTGGTATGCTCCCTGGTTTCCGCCATGTGGCAGCTTTCAAACTGGGCCGTAAAATAAAAGCTGCTGCCGG